>JANOOW010000624.1:0-1722 GCA_031421555.1 Hyphomicrobiaceae bacterium
CTGAAGGAACTGGGAACTCCGAAGGCGCTGGGATATCTATCGGCCATCGAACAGTGACTGCGGAAGTGAGCACGTGATCAAAGCACCGCGTCGCTGCCGAGTAGCGCCGTAACCTCGCTCGAGAGCTGACCGCCGTTACCATGGCAAAGTGCAACGTCGCACTTTGCCAGCTGCCGTGCACCGCCGTGACCTCGAAGCTGCGTGACCGCCTCGACGATCAAAAACAAGCCGTACATGCCGGGATGCACGCAACTGAGCCCGCCGCCCGATGTATTGACGGCGAGGTTGCCGCCCGGCGCAATCGTCCCGTTCTGCACGAACCGTCCGCCTTCTCCCTTGGGGCAGAACCCGAGGTCTTCGAGAAACAGCAACGTCGTGATGGTGAAGGCATCGTACAACATCACGAGATCGCAATCGGACGGCTTGAGGCCGGCCATCGCAAAGGCGCGTGGTCCACTGTCGGCAGCAACCGTTCGCGTCAGGCTTGCTGCCTGGGCGATCGACCGATGCGAGTGCGCCGCCCCGACGCCGAGCACGTAGGCCGGTCTCTGCTTCAAGTCGCGCGCGCGATCGGCACGCACCATCACACACGCTGCGCCGCCGTCCGTCACAAGGCAGCAGTCGAGCGTCGTCAACGGATCGGACACCATGCGCGCACTCAGGACATCCTCGCGTGTCAACGGACCCTTCGCGAACGCCGATGGGTTGAGGTTCGCCCATTGCCGCGCCGCCACAGCGATATCGGCGAGCATCTCCCGGGTGGTGCCGTATTCGTGCATGTGCCGCGCGGTGGCGAGCGCATAACCGGTGATCGGATGACGGGGTTTGTAGGGTGCCTCGTGCCATTGCGGCTCGCTCATCGAGACGAGTTTGCCGCCTGCGGTACGCTGGTTCGAGCCGTAGCAGACGAGCACCGCATTACAGATCCCGGCATCGAGCGCGAGCGCCGCCTGCAACAGATGCATCTCGAATGATGAACCGCCCACATTGGTGCCGTCGAAGAACGCCGGATTGATTCCCAGATACTCGGCAACCGTCAGTGTCGGAAACGCATGCGTGGAGGTGGCAGCGCAAATGCCGTCGATGTCGCTGAGTTTCAGGCCGGCATCGGCAATCGCCGCAAGGGACGCTTCACCCAACAACTCGATTGCGGATCGGCCCGGAGCCTCGCCCCAACCTGCGCCACCGATACCGGCGATCGCCGTTTTGCCGCGCAATTGACGTCCGCTCATGTCCGAACTCCGTCCAAAAGAGCGAACATGACGGCCGCTTCGCCATCGACCTCGACGATGCGTGCCTTTACGCGCGCGCCGATCGCCGCCGTCTCGACGCCCTCGATGTTGGTCATCATGCGTGGCCCCTCATCGAGCTCGACGATGGCGACATTGTGTGACGAGGCTTTCGAGCGATTGACGGTGATCGAATAGATCGTGCCGAGCCCCGACGCTTCGACCCATTCGAGGTCGGTTGCGCCGCTGACCGGAGCTGCGACCCGGGGATAGAACACGTGCGCGCCGGTCGACGGACTGCGCTGGATCATGAAGCGTCCGGCCTTCAAATGCGCGCGATATTGCGCCTCCGGTCCCGGCCCTTGCGGCATTGTCGGCGTCATTAGCGGTTCCCCTGGCTCGTGTTCGATTGGACGATGGCAGCGCCAAGCGAGAAGGGCAAGTATGGAGATGCCGACAGGCTGAAGCGACCTGGATCGTTCTTCGTTCACGT
>JANOOW010000625.1:0-10158 GCA_031421555.1 Hyphomicrobiaceae bacterium
GGCTGGCGATTGCATTCGGCGGACTTTACCTGCTTCTGAAGCGCGTTGCTCTGCCACGCGTTGGCGAAGTTATCGACGAGCGCCGCGACCGCATCGTGCGCGATCTCGATGCCGCGGATCGCTTGAAAGGCGAGACCGACAAGGCCTTGTCCGGGTACGAACAGGCCCTGGCCGACGCGAAAGACAAGGCTGGCGCCATCGCCAAGGACGCTCAAGCAAAACTCTCGGCCGACATCGACCGTGAGAAGGCAGGCGTCGAGACGCAGATCGCGGCCAAGCTTGCCGATGCAGAGACCCGCATCGCCTCGATGAAGTCGCGCGCGCTCACCCAAGTCAACGAGATCGCAGCCGATACGGCGGCAGCCGTTGTCGCCCAATTGGGCGGCGGCCAAGTTTCCGCCGACGAAGTTCGCCGTGCCCTCGCACCCGCTGCCGGAGAGTAAGACCATGTTCAATCCGGTAAATCCCGAATTCTGGGTAATGATTGCCTTTCTTTGCTTTATGGGTTTGCTCGCCTACATGGGCGTTCCTAAGATGCTGATAAAATCGCTCGACGATCGCGCCGATCAGATCCGCCGCGAGTTGGATGAAGCGCGCCGTCTGCGGGAAGAAGCCCAGCAGTTGCTTGCCGACTACCAGAAGAAGGCCCGGGAAGCCGAGACCGAGGCGAAGTCGATCATCGATCAGGCGCGCGTTCAGGCCGAAGCAATGGCAACTGAAATGCGCACGAGTCTGATCGAAAGCCTCGAGCGCCGCACCAAGCAGGCCGAGGACAAGATCGCCCGCGCCGAGGCACAAGCCGTCGGCGAAGTGCGCGCTGCCGCCGTCGACACCGCAATCGCTGCCGCCGAACGCATACTCACGAGCCGCGTATCGGGCGCGACCGGTGCAACGCTTGTCGATCAAGGCATACGCGACCTGAAAGGCAAGCTGAACTGAGCTGCCCGCGATGGACTGAACGGCTTGCGAAGTACGTCAGCGATCCTGACCTATTGACAAGCAGTGCTTGGGGACAAACCTGAAGGCATCGGTTGCAGCCGGCAATCAGCCAAGGAGGTCCTCATGAAATTCGCCATCCGCCGCGGTAACGAACGCGGGCACGCCGACTTTGGCTGGCTCGACAGCCACCACACGTTCTCGTTCGGCGAATACCACGATCCCGGCCACATGGGTTTCGGTCCGCTGCGCGTGATCAACGATGATCGCGTGGCTGGCGGCGGTGGCTTCCCGGCACACCCGCATCGCGACATGGAAATCGTTACTTACGTCTTGGACGGTGCTCTCGAACATAAGGATAGCATCGGCACGGGATCAGTCATCAAGCCCGGTGACGTGCAGCGCATGTCGGCTGGCAGCGGCATTCGCCACAGCGAGTTCAACGCATCGAAAACCGAACCGGTGCATTTTCTGCAAATCTGGATCATCCCAGAAAAGCAGGGGCTGCCGCCAAGCTACGAGCAGAAATCGTTCACGAAGACTGACAAAAAGGGCGGTCTGCGGCTGATCGGTTCTCGCGATGGGCGGGAGGGCTCGGTGACGATTCATAGCGATGTCGATCTGCACGCGGGACTACTCGGTGGAAACGACATTGTCAGGCACGACCTCAAAGCTGGCCGCATCGCCTGGCTCCAAATCGCGCACGGCAACGCACGTCTCAACGGTGAACTACTTATGACGGGTGACGGCGCGGCAATCAAAGAGCCAGGTACACTCGAACTGCGCGGCATCGCAGACGACGCTGAAGTTTTGTTGTTCGACATGGTCGCTTGATCAGCGGCGCGATCAAGCCAGCGACTTGACGTCTTCGAGCGAGAGATTGCCCGGCACGATCGTGATCGGAATAGGGAACGTGCCGGCGGTCTTTCCCACGGCCAACGACGACACCAGGGGTCCAGGCCCTTTAGTGTCTGTCGATGCGCCGAGCACGAGGATCGCGATATCCTGATCTTCCTCGATCAGCTTGACGATCTCTTCGGCAGGCTCGCCCTCGCGAATAACCTCATCGCTTACGAGGTCATCAAAACCTGCAAGCGCGAGCTTGCGGCGGAACAACCGGAATAATGCTTTCGCCTTCGCGGTTTCTTCCTCGACCTGTATCTGGCGCACGCCCGCCCAATGTTGATAGTCCTGCGGTTCGATCAGGTAGAGCAGCAGTATAGATCCGGTGGAGTGACTGATCCGGCTTGCCGCAAAATAGAGAGCGGCCTCTACCTCCGTACTTTCGTCCACGACCACCAGATATTTGCGCTTGTGGCCAGGCTCGTAGGCGGATCGTTTGTTCTGAGTAGGCATGTGTCGAGGTTGCCACGAGTTGAGTACGGGAGCAATTGGAACGATCGATGAAACATCACACGCGGGCAATGGTTCAATCGCCTTGAGAACCTAGTTCACTTTCCGATGAATCCCACGATCTCGCGCGCTTCCCGGTAGATCGGATGAGCAATAACACGCGCACGATCGGCGCCGTCCGACAAGATGCGATCCATTTCGGCGGGATCAGATACCAGGCGGCGCATCTCGTCGCCGATCGGTGCGAGCTTGGCGACGCAGAGATCCTTTAGCGCGCCCTTGAATGCCGAGAACGATCCGCCACCAAATTCGCCGAGCACATCACCCTTCGAAACTGCCGATAACGCGGCGTAGATGCCGACGAGATTTTCAGCCTCGGGCCTTGCCGCCAAGCCTGCTTCTTCCGTCGGCAACGGCTCTGGGTCCGTTTTGGCTTTTTGAATTTTCTTGGCGATCGTATCGGCGTCATCGGTCAAGTTGATGCGCGATAAATCTGATGGATCAGACTTCGACATCTTTTTGGTACCATCACGCAAGCTCATCACGCGGGTCGCTGGTCCCGTGATGACGGGCTCGGGCTGCGGAAAGAATATCCCGTCCGCTATGCCCACGGCCTCGATCCGAGCGCGGAAATCGTGATTGAATTTCGCCGCGATATCGCGCGCCAACTCGAGATGCTGCTTTTGATCCTCGCCGACCGGTACGTGTGTCGCGCGATACACAAGAATGTCGGCTGCCATCAGCACCGGATAGTCGTATAGACCGACCGACGCGCGCTCTTTTTCCTTGCCGGCCTTATCCTTGAACTGGGTCATGCGATCGAGCCAGCCGAGCCGCGCGACGCAATTGAAGATCCAGGCGAGCTGAGCGTGTTCCGCGACCTGGCTCTGATTGAACAGAATGCTCTTCTTCGGATCGATGCCACAAGCAATGTAGGCGGCGGCAACCTCACGCGTCGCCGCTCGCAGCGCTAGGGGGTCCTGCCATACCGTGATCGCGTGCATATCGACGACGCAGTAGATGCACTCGTACTCGTTCTGCATCCGCACCCAATTGACCATAGCCCCAAGGTAGTTACCCAGCGTCAGATTGCCCGACGGTTGCATGCCGGAAAATACACGTCCGGCAAACTTCTTCGGTGCACTTGGTGTCGAGTTCGTCATCTGGCGTGTCCTTGGATCGGGCAGCTGAACGCCTGCCGAGGGCGGGTTATGGCGCGGTGACACGCCCCGCGCAAGACGCGCGGTGGGTTCGCTGCGGCTACCGCTTTAACCGGCCTATGAACTGCCGCAGCCGAAGCACGCCGGTAACGTGGATCAGTCCGAAGAACACCACGCTGCCGAGCAGAATCAGTAATGCCATAGCGCTGAATTTAACCGGCACGATCTGCCGCGCATCGAGGTAGGGCACAAAAAATGGCAGCGCCAACCAGAGCCCAAATCCCATGACGACGCTCGCCATGCCAATCAACGGCAGATTGCGAAGCAACCGGGCGTCGGCCTCGAAGTGACCGCGCTTGACCAAGCCGTGCCAGAGCTGCAGTGCGTTGACCCAGCCGGCCAGCGTCGTGGCAATCGCGATCCCCAGATGCGGCATCACGCCAATGCGAGAGAAGATGCCAAACAGAACGAGCGATGCAAGCACGTTGATCGTGAAATTAACCGCTGCAAAGCGCATCGGCGTCTGCGTGTCTTCACGTGCGAAGTAGCCTGGCTGAAAGACCTTCTGGATCACGAAGGCCGGCAGCCCGAGCGAGAAGATCGCAAGCGCCATGGCGGTCGGCGGCACGTCCGTAGCACTGAACGCGCCGCGCTGGAAAAGCACCGAGATGAGCGGGTTTGCCAGGACAAGCATCGCCGCCGCTGCCGGTACTGTCAGCAGCAAGGCAAACTCGAGCGACCGGTTTTGTCCATCGAGTGCCGCGGCCTCGTTCTTCTGCGATAGGTGCCGGACCAGATCCGGCAACAGCACGACGCCGATGGCAACGCCGACGACACCGAGCGGCAATTGGTAAAGCCGGTCGGCGTAGTAGAGGAACGCGCGCGCGCCATCCTGAAACGAGGCGATGACCCCGCCAACCAGCAAGTTGATCTGTGTTATGCCACCGGACACAATGCCCGGTACGCCCAGACTGACGAGACGGCGGACGTCCGGTGTCAGCCTCGGCCAGCGAAAGCCGAGGCCCATGCCGGCGCGATAGGCCGCTATCGACAACATCAACAGTTGTGCAATGCCGGCGAGCGTGACGCCCCATGCCAGTAGTATTCCGGCCTCGCGCGCGCCCGAGATGTTCAGAAACACCGCAAAAAGCATGATGATGATCAGCACGAGATTGAGCAGGATCGGCGCTGCAGCCGCAGCGGAAAACCGGCCCAATGCATTCAGCACGCCTGAAAGCAGAGCGACGAGCGACATGCAGATCAGATAGGGGAACGTGATCTGCGTCATTGTGATCGACAGGTTGAACTTGGCCGGCGTATCGCTGAAGCCCGGCGCGATCAGATACATGAGCCAAGGCATTGCCGCGATCGCGATGACCGATAACACAAGAAGAACCGTCAGAAGGCCCGCCAGCGCTTCTTCGGCGAATGCCCGGGCCTTGGCCTCACCTTCTGTAGCGAGCTTGCCGGTAAACAGGGGCACAAAGGCTGCGTTGAATGCGCCCTCGCCAAACAAGCGCCGGAACAAGTTCGGAAACTGGAAGGCGACCACGAATGCATCCGCCCCCGCACCGGTACCTAGAACGCGGGCGATCAAAATGTCGCGGCCAAAACCAAAAAGGCGGCTGATCATCGTCAGGCCACCGACAGTCGCGAATGCTCGGTATAGTTTCATGATGCCGGGAATTAACCGAGCCGGCGTGGTATCGCAAGGCCAGCGACTGCTAGCCGCTGGAAGAGGGCGCCCGTTGCGCCGCTACCGCCGCCGACGGCAAGCCGATACGGCCGAAGCCCGGCAACTTTATCGCCGGATGAAAGATGTCGATGCCAAGCACAAGGCCGAGCACGTTCAACTCGATACCTTCGGCACGGCCGGCGCTGACGCTCAGTAGTCCGAACAGGGAGAATTGGAAGCCTGTTCCACTCGGCGTGGGGCCGAACCATCGGCCAGCGACGCGCCAATCCTTGCCGATTGCAGTCGAGGGTAATGCTATACCCGTCTCCGGCACGCTTTCCAGCACGTAGGCGATAAACGAGTTCGAGTTCGGTCCGGGCCACAACGCGTAGTCGCCGCTGCGATTATGCGGATAGGACGCGATCGCCGCCCGGATCTTCGGGATAAGCGCCTCAGCAGCGGCGCCTTCGATGGCGCCGATCAACTCGGGCGTATGACCATACCAGCGGCCATCGGGCGCCCAACCGTTCTGCCGGACGGGTTGCCCCCACGCCACCTTGTCGTACCGGCTATACCGGGCCGCACCCTTTTCTTTCAGCACGATCCAGGTGTGATGGGCGAATGCGCCCCGCCAGCTGCCGACACGGCCGGCGTACACGTGCACCATCGCTTCCGGTTTCGCCGCCGGCTCCGGCAGCAAGCCTGCACTGGACCAATCAGCCTCCGCCCAACCCTGCCCGTGATCCGACGCCTTCCAATAGGCGGCGTGCAGACCAAGTGGCAGAAGGAAGACTACGAGATAGCCTGCGAGAAGGGTTTTAAGCATGTGTCCTAGGTTTCTGCTGTGAAACGGCAGCATCAAGGCGATAGCTTGCGCAATCGCCAGCGCCGGCTAAATTCGCGCGCCATTGTAATTGGGAACAGAACGCCTCAATGCCAAGAATTCGCACTGTCGCAGCATCGGAATTGCAGTCAGTCGTTGCGCCACTTGCTGAAATTTTGATCGATTGCGTATACGGCGGCGCTTCAGTGAGTTTTCAACCGCCGCTCGATCAGGCCCGGGCGGAAGCTTTCTGGCAAACAGTGGCCGATGCTGTTGCTGCCGGAAAGGCCCAACTTCTCGTCGCCGAGCATGAGGGCCGCATCGTCGGTACGGTCCAGTTGCAGTTCCCATCGCCGGATAATCAACCGCATCGCGCCGACGTCGCGAAAATGCTGGTGCACCGGCCGGCCCGGCGTTTGGGAATCGGCGAAGCGTTGATGCGAGGCGCCGAGGCCGAAGCCAGACGCCTCAGCCGCACATTGCTCGTGCTCGACACCCAGACCGGCAGTCCCGGCGAGAAACTTTACACCAAGATGGGCTGGACCCGCGCCGGTACCATTCCCGGTTACGCGCTGACACCGTTCGATGGCCTGTGCGACACGACGATTTTCTACAAACAGCTCACATGACAGCGCATCCACTGCAAAACCGTGTGCGTCCAGATGGGGAACTCGTTTCGATATCGGCGCGTGGAACCATGATGGGTAATCGTGGCGGGGCGTTTCACACACCATCGCAAACGTTATTGAAGAAGCACTGGCATTCGAAGCAATGGATCTGCTGCGTTCTCGACTTCAAGAACCGGCAACGCAAGGTGATGCAGCCACGCCGCTATACCGAGCTGTTCTTCCTTGACGAGGCAACGGCCCTGAGCGCCGGACACCGGCCCTGCTTCGAGTGCCGGCGCGCGGCCGCACTCGAGTTTGCCATTAGATGGAATGCTGGGCGCGGGGTGGGCGAACGCGCAGCGGCTGGCGACATCGACCGCGTCCTCCATTCAGAACGCCTCGACAAGGACGGCATGAAACGCACGTACACGGCTGGCATCGACACCTTGCCCGACAACACGTTCGTCCGTGTCGGCGGCCGCACCGCGCGCATTGCCGGCGTGCACATTCAGTTCTGGTCATTCGACGGCTACGGCCCGCGCGAGGTGCGTCCCACAGCGGTCGAAGTCGACGTGTTGACGCCACCGTCGATCGTTGCCGTGCTAAAAGCGGGCTACGTCCCCCTGCTTCATACGTCCGCCACACCCTGATTTCAGTGTGCCGCGCCGAATGATTTCCGCGATCGAGGTCCCTACGCCGCATGACACGCAAAAGCCTGAACCGCACGTTGCGGCGCGTCTACGTTTTGTTGTTCGCCGTGCTGCTGCTATCGCTGTTTGCGAAGCTGGGCGACAACATTCCCGGCATGAAAGGCTCGCCTCTGGAAGGGGTGCTGAAGGATGTCTACGACTACATGAAGGACATGGCGCTGGTCTTCGTCACCGTGATTGCGGCTTATCTTGCCAACGTGTTCCAGAAGCGCAACAAGTTCGTCCAGAGCCTGGAGGAGGAATGGCGCGGCATGGTGCGCACCAAGTCCGCTCTCTTCGCCTATTGCGAGAAAACCTTCCCAACCGCCGATGATTACATCGCCGCGTTCTGCAAGATTTCCGAGACGATCGACAATATGCGGATTGTCTACCGCAACGTCGGCGAGACCAAGTCGTTGATTGGCCTCTATCCCTATGCGCCACTGCATGACATGCGCCGCGCGTTGCAAACGCTCGATCCATCAAAGAACCAGAACATTCCGCCGGAAACGGCAAAGCTCGCCCGCGATGCGATCCTGCAAAGCTTCTACGCGCTACGTGAAAACTTTCTGGAGGAACTCGACCTCGAAGCGCCGACCCACCCGCTACTGATCTCCGGCGGCCATCGTCTGAAGCTGCCGGGCGCGACCTCGCGCGCAGTCGCCCAGGAAAATCGTCAGCGCAAGCGGCAGGACAAGGCCGCAGCCGAGCGCCCCGAGATCGATGCGATGCTGAAAGAACAGCGCGAGCGCGAGAAGGCGTGAGGGTCACGACAGATCGTAGGTCGACCCAACCTCATGGTTTCGTCATCCCGGAAGCCGTAAGCGCAGCGTCGGCTATCCGGACCCAGCGAGAAATGCGCCAGAGGCACAAACATTATCGAGCCTTCGGCGCATTGTTGCTGGGTCCCGGCCCGCGGTCGGCTTAAGCACGCCTCCCTTGGCCGGGATGACGGCTGCTAAAAGGGATCGTGAAGCCTACATGAAACTATATGGATCGACGTCGACGCTGAGGCGCAGGTCGCCCTTGGTCGCGGGCATTTCGGCAAGCCAAACGCGCAGGTAACTTTGGATGTCGATTTCGCGCGGCGCTTTCAGCAGCAGCCGCCAGCGGAAACGGCCGCGCACGACGAAGATTGGTGCTTCGGCCGGCCCCAGCAATTCGATGCGATCCGCCTGCGGTGCACGGCGGGCAATCTCGCGGGCGTAGCGCTCGGCGACGTCCTTCTCGCGCGCCGTGACGATCAGCGCGACCAGCCGGCCGTACGGTGGCAGCATGCCGATCTGCCGCTGCCGGATCTCGCGCTCGAGGAACGCGTCGCGATCGCCGGAGATGATCGCCTCCATCACCGGGTGTTCGGGCATGTGCGTCTGCACGAAGCCACGCCCCTTGACCAGGGCTCGCCCGGCGCGACCCGTCACCTGGTGCATCATCTGGAAGGAACGTTCGGCGGCGCGCGGATCGGCTTGACCCAACCCCAGATCACCATCGACGATACCGACGAGATTCAAGTCGGGAAAGTTGTGGCCCTTGGCGACAATCTGGGTGCCGATGATAATGTCGATCCCACCGCGCTCGATCTGGTGGATCACCTCGCGCATTTCGACGAGGCTCGGGATCAGGTCACTCGACAGCAGTGCCAGTCGCGCATCGGGGAAGCGCTCGGCAACTTCTTCCGCGATGCGCTCGACGCCCGGGCCGCAGGCAACGAGACTGTCCGGCTCGGCGCACTTCGGGCACTTCTCGGGCAGCGGCAACGCGAAACCGCAGTGATGACAGTTCAGCCGCTTCTTGAACCGGTGCTCGACCAGCCAAGCCGTACACTGTGGACATTCGAAGCGATGGCCACACTTTCGGCACAGCGTCAGCGGCGCGTACCCTCGCCGGTTGAGGAACAATAGCGACTGCTGCCCACGTTCCCGCGTCTCGACCATCGCATCAACCAGGACCGGCGACAGCCAACGGCCCCTGTCAGGTGGATTGCGGCGCAGGTCGATCGCCGCCACGTCCGGCATCTCCACGCCAGAATAGCGGCCTGGCAGAACCACGTGCCGGTAACGCCCGGTACGCGCATTGACGTGGCTCTCGATCGATGGTGTCGCACTCGCCAGGACTACCGGGATCTTGCCGATGTTGCCGCGCACAACCGCCATGTCGCGCGCCTGATAGTGCACGCGATCATCCTGCTTGAAGCCTGCGTCGTGCTCTTCGTCGACAATGATGAGACCAAGATCTTCATAGGGGAGAAACAACGCCGACCGTGCGCCGACGACGACCCGCGCGCCACCCGTTGCGGCAGCCCGCCAGATCCGGCCGCGCTCCGGCGACGACAAGGCGGAATGCCACTCGACCGGTTGGCAGCCAAACCGGCTTTCGAACCGGTTCATGAATTGACTGGTGAGCGCGATTTCCGGCAGCATGATTACGGCCTGCCGGCCTTGTTCGAGCGTGCGCGCGACCGCCTCGAAGTAGACCTCGGTCTTGCCGGACCCCGTGACGCCATCGAGCAGCGATACCGAGAAGTTCTTTCCATCGACCGCCGAGCGCAGCGTTTCAACGGCGATCGCCTGGTGCTCGCCAAACTGCGCGACTGAATGTGCGGGGTTGGGCCGGCGGTACGTGCGCTCCGGGATCTGCACTTCGACCAGCAAGCCCGCTTGTACCAGTCCATCGACCACGCCGGCCGATACGTTGGCTTCCAGCGCCAGAGCGGACTTCGCCCGGATCAGGCCGTCCGCCGCGACATGCATCGCCGTCAGTCGCGCCGGCGTCATGCGTGGCGGCGTTGCAGCACCCTGCGCCAATCGCACGCCTGAACGCGGCTTCTGCGGCTCGAACGCCGACTGCGCGCCCATCATCATGCGAAGGACCATGCCGGGGGGGGCCAGCGTGTACTTCGCGATCCACTCGGCAA
>JANOOW010000626.1:0-9259 GCA_031421555.1 Hyphomicrobiaceae bacterium
TCCATACAATACCCAGAACACCACAAAATACGATAAAAAAAGACAAACGAATATCAGTGCTGCTCGTGCCACGGGTGCATTTCCTACTTTATCCATTCAAAAGCACGCCCGCCTTTTTATATTCAGCCCAGCAAAGCGTCATAGCCTTCTCCTTAACATTTAAACCCATCCTAAGTTTCAGGTGTTGTATTCCCGGCCATATTCCCGACTGGGGTCACCCAAGTTCCCGTTAATACAGAACTCACTAAGTCGGAAACTCGCACCGGAACTAAGTTAGTTTGCCTCCCCAAACATCTTTTAAACAAATAAAACGGCAGTTGGAATATGGAAAAGCCTTCACGACCGAAATATTTACTGAGCTCCACAGTCGAAAGATCCAAAGTCGAACAATTCAAGTCAAAATCTTTTGCAATAGCGCCAATTATTGCTAATGCATCGTCACCAGCCACTCCCAAGTCAATCGCCAACAAGCTTGCAGACCCTATTCTACTTTCCGGCATAGACATTTGGCGTGCAATAATTGCAATCACTCTGCGCTCAGCATCTCTTGGATCGACGGGTCTGCGAGAGCGAAAATTGTCGGATACCATGTGCTTAACTATCCATGCCGTGTGTTCGTAATCTTAAATCATTCCTATGCAGAGGACTGCAATCGTAAGGAATGAAACGATGCTCATTTTTATTGATTCCGACTCGGTCATTTGAGATTGGAAAATGGAAAAACAGCAAACCAACGAACAAAAGGCAGGTGCACCAAGTTTATTGGAAACACCTGACGACTGCTGACTCAAGTGCGCGCGTGATGTATTACGACCATGTCATGACCTTGTTTCCGCATCCACCAATACAATTCCCACTCCCGCTTGTGACGGATGACTTTAGGACGTGGTTGCCGATACTTTGTTCAGCTCGGCGGGTGCTGGTTTGAGCGACCCAACAACCGGCCGGGAGTGCGCATCCAGCGTGCGCACTTTCGCTTCGCGCCCTTTGAACGCCGTCTCCTGCACCTGCTTCATCAGGAGCGGGATGGCCTTGACGTCTCCAACGGCATCGATGAGCCACAATACATCTCCGACTGCCACTCCTCCGGGCGCAGCTTGACGGGCGCGGTCAAATTCTCCGAAAGCCGCTTGTCGACCTCCTGTGAAACGCTCGCCCACAGCGCTACCGCAACCGGAACCTGCCTGCCATTGATTGTCGCTTCCATCACCGCGCATTGGCCTGCAAGAAGAGGAGGCACAACTAGCCACTCGAGATCGGCGAGCGTGTAGTGCTTGTAGTGCGGCGATCGCATCAGGACAGACACGACACGCGAAAATGTCACCGCGAAGGCCGCTTCGTTCGTTGCCCACTTTTGCACTTGCTCAGCGGTTGGCGCAGGCGGCGGCAGCTCCGCAGACCCAACGGTTCCGGCCACTATCAATTGATCCGTTGGCCACTGCTCCCGCTGTCCTGTTTGCGCTTTACATAGAGCGACGCAAAATCGATCGGGTCGAGCATCAAGGGTGGAAAACCGCCTTCGCGCGTCAGGTCGGCGATGAGCCGGCGCACGAAGGGGAATAGAAGCGCTGGCGCGTTGATCAGCAAAAATGGTTCGATCGCTTGCTGCGGCATGTTTTCCAACTTGAACATTCCCCCGTAGTCGATGGCGAGTTTGTACAAGGCGCCCGCTTTGCTCGTGGCATTCGCCTCGAATTCGATGATGCTTTCGAAAATCGCCGGCCCCACCTGACGCGCGTTGACGTTGACTTCGACCTGAAGTTGCGGGTTATCGACGGGGCCCTCCATGGCCTCTCCGACGTTCGGATTCTCGAAAGACAGGTCCTTGATGTATTGGCCCATCACGCGGATGTTTGGTTGCGCCGGGTCTGCTGCGGCATCGGCCGGCGTGTTCGATTGATCAACCATGATTAACCTTCGAGTTTGATGTGATAGAGTTGGCTAACACGGGGCAATAACCATCGCAACGGAGCTCGCCGAAGTCGCTAGAACGGCGGTCTCGAGCCGTTACCCGGCTTGATGGGCTTTTCGTCGATACGCTCGAACTCGCCTTCGATAACCGGACCTGGCCCTGATGCCTGCGGCCGGCGCGGCGCTCGATCCTCCGCTTCAGGAGCACCTGTTTGCCGCCGGCCATTGCCAGCCGGCGCCGGTCCACCGAATAACCCACCGGTCATCCGGCGCAGTAGCGAACTGGCCGCGAACGACCGGATGGGGGGTATCAGCAACAAGAGACCCATGGTGTCAGTGATCACCCCGGGCGCAATCAGCAGAACTCCGGCTGCGATCAGCAGCGCCGTGTCCATGACAGCTACGACCGGAGGCTCGCCGCTAGTGAAGTTTTTCATGCCCCGCCGGATGGCGGCCAAACCTTGGTAGTGCAGGATCGCAAGACCAAGCAACGCGGTGCCAGCGACAATCATGATTGCCGGCCAAGTACCGATTTTTTGGCCGATCTTGATCAGGAGTGCCAACTCCAGCAAGGGCAGGCCAATCATGAACAACAGTAGGGCAAATCGCATGAGCGCCGACCTTGGTCGCTAAGCCCGAATATTCGGCCAAAGGTGCGGCAGCTTAGCAGTCACCACACGCAACCGTATCGGCGCTAACGCATTAGGGTTGGCTTCGCCATAGCAATGTCCTAAGTTTGGCGCGTTATTGCAATGCCGGGCGCAGCGACAGTCTAAATAAGCCGCTCGGCCCGTTACCACTGGATCGAAGGGCGCCGCGACCATATATCATACCGGTGCACCACTGCCTGCTTGAGAAAGCCCACTCCCGATGGATGGCCAGATAAATATTCTAACACTCCTGTCGTTGATCATCGCGGTGATCGTGATTTTCAAACTTCGAAGTGTACTCGGTCGTCGCACGCCCGACGATGAGGCTCGCATCGATAAGCGCATGCGTGCCGAACAGGCCGAGCGTCAGGCGGCGGCAGCGCAGGAAAAAGTGGTGGCGATACCGCGCCGTGGCGCAGAGGCTCCACCCGTCAATGCTGGTGCGGAAGTCGGACTTGCCGAAGCCGAGGCGCGGATGAAAGCCTATGCAGGTGGCGACGCGTCGATAGAACGTGGCTTGCTGCAGCTGTCGCAGAGCGACTCTGCTTTCGATCCGAAACATTTCGTGGAGGGCTCCAAGCAAGCCTACGAGATGATCGTCACGGCGTTTGCCGAGGGCAATCGAAAGATCCTCAAGGATCTGCTGAGCAAGGAAGTGTTCGAAGGGTTCTCCAGTGCGATCACCGATCGCGAGAGTCGCGCCGAGCAAGTCGACCAGAGCTTTGTCGGTATAAATAAAGTAGACATCGTCGAGGCGGAAGTGAAGGGTGGTCTTGCCCAACTGACGGTCAAGTTCGTTAGTCAGCTGATTTCGGCAACGCGGGACAAATCAGGAACAGTAATCGGCGGCGATCCGCAGAAGATCAAGGAAGTAACGGACATCTGGACGTTCGCGCGGGAAGTCTCGTCGCGAAATCCGAACTGGCGTCTCGTCGCCACTCAGTCACAAAACTGACAGCGATGAGCGGAACGGGCGGTATGGTGGAGGCGGTAGCACTATGTCGCATCGCCTCGCCGCCCTCGTGGGTAACTTGCTCGCAGTGGTGGCTCTCGCGTGTGCGATGCCCACTTTTGGGCAGACGCGAACTGCGTCGAGCGCCGCAGTGAAAGCTGCGCCGCAAAAGTATATTCCTGTGGCATTCGCCGCGTTGCCTGGCTGGCAGCAGGATGATCATGCAGCAGCATTAAGAACGTTTATCAACTCTTGCCAGATTGTCATCGACGCCTCCAAGGCGGATAACAAGGCTGGCGCTTCAACAAGTCCAGAATTGCTTAGCACGTGCGAAGCAGCGTTGAAGCTGGACCCGAAGCGGCTTTCACCAGCCAGCGCGAAGTTATTCTTCGAAGGCCATTTTACCCCTCACAGGATTGAACACAGCGGTCCAGTTGGCCTGCTGACGGGATACTACGAACCCGTGATCGCAGGCTCACGTATACCGACCGCGAAGTTCTCGACGCCGATCTATATGAGGCCACCCGACTTGGTGAACTTCGTCGAGGAAAGTCAGCGTGGCGCCAAGGATGGGGCGCTGACCCACGGACGAAAGACAGCCGCGGGCGTTGAACCCTATGCCACGCGCGCGGAGATCGAGCAGGGTTCCTTGATTGGCAAGGGGCTCGAATTGATGTACTTGGCCGACCCCGTCGACGCGTTCTTCTTGCAAATTCAAGGCTCCGGACGGATCAAGCTGCCCGATGGCTCGATGGTTCGGGTCAGTTACGATGGCAAGAATGGTCATCCCTATACGTCGATTGGGCGTTATCTGATCGACACCGGACTTTTTCCGGCAGACAAAATGTCGTTGAGGGCGCTCGGCGAATGGCTGAAGGCTGACAGCGAGCGCGGCCGCAGCGTTATGTGGCAAAACAAATCCTACGTGTTCTTCCGTGAACTCAAGGGCAAGGAAGCCGGGAGCGCGCTGGGCGTGCTCCACATTCCGCTCACCACCGGCCGGTCGCTTGCCGTCGACGCTGGCGTCCACGCCATCGGAACGCCGGTGTATGTCAGTGCGCCGACCCTCACTCACGCGACGAAATCCGGTGGTTTTCATCGCTTGATGGTCGCCCAGGACGTCGGGTCCGCAATCAAAGGGCCGGAGCGCGGCGACATATACTTCGGTACTGGCGACGCAGCGGGAAAGCTCGCTGGCGTAACGAAGCATCCGGGCACGTTCTTCGTCCTCCTGCCAGGTGCCACCGCAGCGAAGGCGATACCCGCCGATACCAAGGCAGCGGGGGCGCCGCCCGCGCCGTCGGGTTCCGGCTCCAAGCCCCGTGCCAAGCCATGAAGCGGCGCGACAAGAACGGTCTGTCCAGCGAGGACGAGGCGTTATGGCTGCACGTCGCCCGCACGGTTACGCGCGTCGAGCTGCGCCGTCAGGTCAACCGGCCGGTACAGGTGGAGACGGAGCTTCATGCACCGGGGAAGCAGGAAAGCTCTTCGACGGCGCCGCGGATGCTTGCGAATTGGAGCACGCATCCGAAATCGCTGCTAGAGGTTCGCTCACCGGTTCGATTACCCGGGCCTGGGACGATCGAGCCGCGGAAGGCCCGGCGGGTCGCGAAGGGTCACGATGAGATCGAAGCGCGTATCGATCTGCACGGGATGCGGCAGTCGGAGGCGCACGGTGCGCTGCGTGGTTTTCTGGTGCGGGCACATCAGAACGGTTTGCGGATGGTGCTGGTAATTACCGGCAAAGGCCGTGCCGATGATCACGATCGGCACGCGCCGTTCGACCTGTTCCAGGATCGCGATCGCGGCGTTTTGCGCCGCAACGTGCCGCGCTGGCTCGCCGAGCCGGAGCTGCGGGCTATCGTGGTCGGCCATACCAGCGCTAGTGCGAGACACGGCGGCGACGGTGCATTCTACGTCCAACTCCGCAACCGCGAAAAGTTTCGTGGGTGATCTTGCGCGGAATGTTGGGTTACGGACGCAAAATGCGTCCTAACCCAACCTACGTTTCGTCCTTTGGTTCGTCTTCGGGCTTGCTGCCGTCGTCGGGCGGGATGATCACGGTGACGCGGCCAGCCGCGATATCGACATCGGGTACGTAGGCTTCGACGAATGGCACGAATTCGGTCTTGGCAATGCCATCGAAGCTTATCTCGAGCAGATCGCCGGCGCCGAAGTTCTCGACAGCTTTAATCGATCCAATCCGCGCGCCGGCGGGATCAACGGCTTCCAGCCCAATCAGGTCACTGTAGAAGTACGCGCCGGGTTCGGTTTCGCCCAATGCCGATCGGGCCGCGTGTAGCGCCGTGCCCTTCAGCGATTCGGCGGCATTGCGGTCGGAAACACCAGCGATCCGCACGACGACGCCTTTCGGCATCACCCGCACGACTTTGAGCTTGTACTGCTTGGTGCCGGTCGCATCCGACAGTGGCCCATAGGCGGCGATGTCGGCCGGATCGCTGGTATAGGCCTTGATCACGACCTCGCCGCGGATGCCATGCGCACCCGAGATGTGACCGAGAAGGATTCGCGTTTTGTCGGCCATGGCATCCGATCCCATCGATAAGCCAAGAACGGAAAACTAAAATCCCGATGTCACTTACGAGGCCCCATGCTGCGCAGTAGTCCCCAGGGACAAGCCCCGGGATGACAGCCATGGTGATGCAAGCAGGAGGCACATTGCCTCAAGCCGCAGCGGCGGCTTCCTTGGCTTTCGCTTCGGCCTTTACAGCTTCGGCCTTCTCGCGTTCGACGCGCTTCTTCTTAGGCAATGCCTTCTCCGGGTTGACCGGGGCGGTGCGCTTCATCAGGCCGTTGGCGTCGAGGATGCGGGCGACGCGATCCGATGGCTGCGCGCCAACCGACAACCAGTATTTCGCGCGCTCAACATCGAGTTTGACGCGCGTCTCGTCGGTCTTCGGCAGCATTGGATTGAAGGTGCCGATCTGCTCGATGTAGCGGCCATCGCGCGGCGAGGCGCTATGAGCAACGACGATGTAGTAGTACGGGCGCTTCTTGGCGCCGCCGCGTGATAGGCGAATCTTCGTGGACATGGGTAGTCTCCTAGTTGGCTTGGTTTATGCGTTGATTTGTGGGTGCGAAGGTTGGCGTAACGCGCCGGTCCAACCTCGCCAGAAATTCATTTCTTCTTCCCCGGTAGTCCCGGAAGGCCGGGGAAACGAGCGCCGCCGAGCCCCGGTAGTCCGCCGCCGAGGCCGGGAAGTTTTGGCATTCCGCCAGGCATGGGTGGCATGCCTTTCGGCATTTCGCCGCGTTTGAGGCTATCGAGCATCTCTGGCGAAATGTCGGGTGGCATGCCGCCACCGCCCATTCCGGCTGGGCCGCCCATCCCCCCGCCGCCCAAGCCCAGCATGCCGGCCATCTTGCCCATCATGCCTTTGTTCTTGCCCATGGCCTTCATCATGTCGGCCATGTCGCGATGCTGTTTGAGAAGCCGGTTGATCTCCTCGACCTTGGCGCCCGCACCGGCAGCGATGCGGCGCTTGCGCTTGCCATCGAGGATCTTCGGCACGCGGCGTTCCTTCGGCGTCATCGACATGATGATCGCGTGCTGGCGCTTCAGCATCTTCTCGCCGGCGCCGGTGTCGGCCATCTGCGACTTGAGCTTGGCGACGCCTGGCATCATGCCCATGATGCCGCCCAGCCCGCCCATCTTCTCCATCTGCTTCAATTGGTCGGCCATGTCCTGCAGATCGAAACCGCCCTTCTGCATCTTGGCGGCCATCTTCGCCGCTTGATCGGCATCGACGACGCCGGCAGCTTTCTCGACCAGGCTGAGAATGTCGCCCATGCCGAGGATGCGGTTGGCGATGCGGTCGGGATGGAAATCCTCGAGCGCGTCCCACTTTTCGCCGACACCCATCAGCTTGATCGGGCGTCCGGTAACGGCGCGCATCGACAGCGCGGCACCACCGCGGCCGTCGCCGTCGACCCGGGTCAGAACGATACCGGTGACGCCCAGGCGGCTCTCGAACGCTTTCGCCGTGTTGACTGCGTCCTGGCCAGTGAGAGCGTCAGCGACCAGCAGTGTTTCGTGCGGCTTCGTCGCGGTTTTGACGGCTGCCACTTCTTCCATCAGCACTTCGTCGATCGTGGTGCGCCCGGCGGTGTCGAGCAATACGACGTCGAAGCCGCCAAGGCGGGCCGCGTCCATCGCACGCTTGGCGATTTCCAGCGGCTGCTGACCGGCGATGATCGGCAAAGTCTCGACCTTGGTCTGCTCGCCAAGCACCCGCAGCTGTTCCTGGGCTGCCGGCCGCCGCGTGTCGAGCGACGCCATCAGAACCTTCTTGCGGTCCCGATTGGTCAGGCGATAGGCGATCTTGGCGGTGGTCGTCGTCTTGCCGGAGCCTTGCAGGCCGACCATCAGGATCGCCACCGGCGGCTGGGCGATGAGGTCGATCGGCTGCGCATCGGAGCCCAGCATCGCGACAAGCTCGTCGTAGACGATCTTGACCACCATCTGTCCAGGCGTCACCGACTTGATGACGTTCTGACCAACGGCTTTCGCCTTCACTTTATCGGTGAAATCCTTGACGACATCGAGCGCAACGTCGGCTTCGAGCAGCGCGCGCCGCACCTCCCGCATCGCTTCGGTCACGTCCGCTTCGCTCAACGCGCCGCGGCGCGTGAGTTTGTCGAGAACGCCGGACAAGCGATCGGATAAGGATTGGAACATGGTTGGCTAGCCTCGCAGTCGGATCAGGCGCCGGGGACCTTCATGGCCTGGAAGTCGATCATGACGTGATCCTGATATGGTTTGCGCGCGCTCAGACGGCCATACCAATGCTCGACATTACCGAGGGCTGGACGCTCGATGGGTAAGTTGAAATAGCGGTACATCAACGTGCCGACGGCGATGTCTGCCATGGTCAGCTGGTCGCCGCAAATGAAGGCGCGGCCGTCAAGATGACGATCGTGGATGCCGAGTTTGTCACCGGCCCGCTTGGCGGCCGCTGTAATACCCGCGGTATCGCGTTCCTTCGCTGCGGTCCTGATCATGCCGAGAAAGCATACCGCGATGATATCGCGATAGATTTCGGTATTCGACCACTCCATCCACTGGTCGGCGCGGGCGTAGGCGTGGCGGCCTTCTGGAGCGAGCTTGCCGCGCCCATAATGCTCGGAAAGGTAGCGAATGATCGCGCTTGATTCCCACAGGATGAAGCCATCGTCGTCGATCACTGGCACGAGACGGTTGGGGTTCAGGACGCCGAATTCCGGAGTGTCGAGCTTGCCGAAGGCAGCGCCGGCGTCGATCCGCTCATGCGGTAGCCCAAGCTCGCCAACGGCCCACATGACCTTCTGCACGTTGACGGACGTCTTGCGGCCCCAGATCTTCAACATAGCGTCAACTCCTTGACACAAAGCAGTTTATCACCCGCGAGCGCAACGCGCTGGCGGATGTTGACCCCCTTGCCTCCCGGATTATGCATGCGTGCAAATCCATGTGCAAGGCGGCGGCTCGATGGTTCGGGCCGGATTGATTAGCCCGTTCCATGGGCTAGGAAGGGGGTGATGTCAAATACAAAGAGCCGCCCGAGTCAGCAGTTGCCAATGCAGTGGCCAGCATCGGCGATCCATGCATAGTCGACGGATCGGGACCAGTGCCGGGAGAATCATCATACGACGCGCGTCCTGTGGGGCCTGATCGGTCTGTGTCTGTTTGCAGGCGCAGCTGTCAGCCTGGCCATATTGGTTGGTCCGCCGGAATGGGCACGATCCA
>JANOOW010000627.1:0-8636 GCA_031421555.1 Hyphomicrobiaceae bacterium
CAAGCGCGCTGGGACATCGACCGTCGTCTTGTCGATCGCAGCTGGCCGTACGATCGCAGGGTTCGCCAAGCACCTTGCCAGCAATGCCGCGATCATCCGTTCCATTCCCAATACACCGGCGGCCGTTGGCCGGGGCATCACCGTGTGCTGCGCCAATCCTCATGTGACACCGGCGCAACGTACGCTCGCGACCGAACTGCTATCGGCGATCGGTGAGGTCGGCTGGGTTGAGGACGAAGCGCTGATCGACACGGCAACGGCGGTATCGGGTTCCGGACCGGCCTACGTTTTCCTGCTGGCCGAGTGCCTGGCTCACGCCGGGGTGGCGGCCGGGCTCGATGCAAAACTAGCTCGTCAACTCGCAGATGTAACCGTTGCCGGTTCGGGGGAACTGCTTCGGCAGAGCGGCGAGGACCCGGCCGTCCTGCGCCGTAACGTGACGTCTCCCGGTGGCACAACGGCTGCGGCACTCGACGTGTTGATGGCGCCCGGCGGGCTGGAAGCTCTGATGGACCGGGCGGTCGCGGCTGCGACCAAACGAAGCCGCGAGCTTAGCGCCTGATCCGTACCCGTGCGCCTGATCTATAGTTTGCTGGTCCAGCGCTATCGGAGGCTTCCATGATCGACCCGACCACGCCCAAAGGCCGCATCGTAACAGCTGCCCTTCGTCTCGCCGCCGAACGGCCGTGGGCAGAGGTAACACTGCTCGATATTGCCGAGGCGAGTGGCACCGGGCTGGTTGATCTGCGGAAAGAGTTCGGCTCCAAGTCGCAGATCGTGCAGTCGTTCATGCGCCAGATCGACGATGTGATCCTTGCCAAGGCTAAGCGTCCGGCCGAGGGAACGTTGCCGCGCGATGCGATCTTCGAGATCGTGATGAGCCGCTTCGATACCATGCAACCTTACAAGGCCGGCCTGAAGTCGATCATGGCATCGATGGGCTTCGACACCGACGTCGCCAAGCGCTTGTTCGCCTCGCAGGCCTGGATGCTGAATGCTGCTGGAATTCCGCTGAACGGCGTCGGTGGCACCGTTCGTGTCTTCGGCCTGGCCTCGGTTTATACGTCAGTCTTGCAAACTTGGTTGAAGGACGATGACGCGGGACTTGCGCGTACAATGGCTGCATTGGATCGCCGCCTGCGCCGTGGCGAGCAAAGCTTGCAGACGTTCGATGGCATCTGCAAATCGGTCAACGGTGTTTTTTTCGCGATGTCGCAGCGCCCCTCGCGGTCATCGACCGCGACTCCGGGCGATGCTGGACCCGAAACTAAGCCTTCATAATGGGGACGTTTTGACGTGATTACGACGAGTACGCCTGCGCCCACCATATCGTTCGATGACTTCATGAAGGTCGATATTCGGGTCGGCACCATCGTCGAGGCGGAGCCGTATCCGGAAGCACGCAAGCCCGCCGTCAAGCTGCGCATCGACTTCGGTCCGGATATCGGCATCAAGCGCTCGTCGGCTCAGATCACCGTGCACTACAAGGTCGATGAGTTGGTCGGGCGGCAAGTGGCCGCCGTCGTCAATTTTCCCCCGCGCCAAATCGGCAAGTTCATGTCCGAGGTGCTGACGCTCGGTTTCCCCGATGAGGCCGGTGCCGTCGTAATGTTCAAGCCGGATCTCAAGGTCCCGAACGGCAGCCGCCTGTTCTGAGCATTGCGGCCAACGCGCCGGTTCGCTACTCCTCGGTAAACCACAACCGCTGAGGAGCGCCTTGCCCATGGTTCACGAAAACATCATCGTCGAGACGCGCGGACGGGTCGGGCTTGTGACCCTCAACCGGCCAACGGCACTCAATGCACTGAATGCAGCGTTGATCGTCGAACTCAGCGCCGCACTCGATGCGTTCGAGGCGAACGAGGGCATCGGTTGCATTGTGATCACCGGTTCAGAGAAGGCGTTCGCTGCCGGTGCCGACATCAAGGAGATGCAGTCGAAGTCCTATATGGACGTCTATAAGGGCGACTTCATCGAGTCCTGGCAGCGCGTCACGTTGTGCCGCAAGCCGGTGATCGCGGCGGTGGCCGGATTCGCGCTAGGCGGCGGCTGCGAACTCGCCATGATGTGCGACTTCATCATTGCAGCCGACACGGCGAAGTTCGGCCAGCCGGAAATCCGTCTCGGCGTGATGCCGGGATCGGGTGGCACGCAGCGGCTCACGCGCTTTGTCGGCAAATCGAAGGCGATGGAAATGTGCCTCACCGGCCGCATGATGGATGCCGATGAAGCCGAGCGCTCAGGGCTTGTCAGCCGCGTCGTTCCCGCTGCCGGCCTGATGGCCGAAGCGATGAAAGCTGCCGACACGATCGCTGCGATGTCCCTGCCGGCCGTCATGATGACCAAGGAAGCGGTTAACCGTTCTTATGAGACGACGCTCGCCGAGGGCGTGAAATTCGAGCGCCGCGTGTTTCACTCGATGTTTGCGACCGAAGATCAGAAGGAAGGCATGGCAGCCTTCGCCGAGAAGCGCAAAGCGGTGTTCAAGCACCGTTGAATTATCCGAACGGCGGCTGATCGGCGAACGGATCGGCCGCGTCCTCGGGCAGGGGCACATCGAACGTGACGATCGTCATCGAGATCAGCGTGTAATAGCCGAGAATGCCGACCAGCTCGACCACGGCCTTCTGCCCGATAGCGGCTATGGCGGCAGCGTACGTTGCATCTGACACGCGCCGCCTGGTGACGAGTTCGTGGGCGAATGCGTAGACGGCTGTCTCATCCGCGAGTGCGAAGGTTGGTGTCTCGCCGCGGCGGATCGCCTCGATCGCTGCCTCGCCGACGCCAGCCTTCGCTGCAATGGGCGCGTGCGCCCACCACTCGAAACCCGCTTGCCAGTGCGCACCCGTCACCAGGATCGCCAGCTCGGACAATCGAGGTGGCAGCGATGTCCCGTAGCGGCAGAACGCTCCCAATGCCTGTGCCTTGTCCGCAAGATCCGCACTTTGTAGCCAAACCTCAAGCGGGCCTTGAACCCGGCCACGTGGGCCGGAGCTGATCGCATCGAAAACGCGCTGCTGGTCAGGGTTCAACGCTGCTGTGTCGAGTTCGGGGGTGCGGGACATGGGAGGGCTCGGGCGGGTTGATCGCAAACATGGCAGACGTGCGATGCGTCTAGCCTGCTTTGCATGCTGATGCGAGCTTGTTAAGGCATCGTTCCAGCATGGTAGCCGATAAGCGAAACACAGCACGATCATGACAAATCTAGATACTGCGACCGCGCATATCCGTTCGCCCTTGCGCACTGCGCTTATTCTGCTGCCGTTTGCGCTGGGCTATTTCCTGTCCTACCTATTTCGCGCGGTCAACGCGGTCGTCGCGCCGAACCTCGTGACGGAGCTTGGCTTGTCGGCGAGCGAGCTTGGCCTGCTGACGGCGGCGTACCTGCTGGCGTTTGCGATCTTTCAGTTGCCGCTCGGTGTCGCACTCGACCGGTATGGTCCGCGCCGGGTTCAGATCGTGCTGCTGACCTGCGCAGCAATTGGCGCGCTCGGATTTTCGCTCGGGCGTGACGTGGTGACGCTGACGATCGCGCGCGCCTTGATCGGCCTGGGGTTCGCTGGCGGTCTGATGAGCGGCTTCAAGGCGGTCGTGCTGTGGGTGCCAGAGCCGCGAAGGGCGCTCGCCAATTCCCTCGTCATGTCGTTAGGCGCGCTGGGTTTGATGGTTGCGACCGCCCCGATGGAATATGCCGTGCAGGCATTCGGTTGGCGCCACGCGTTCGGCGGATTGCTTGCAGTGACAGCGAGTGTCGCGCTGCTGATCTACCTGACCGTGCCCGAACGCGGCAACATCGCGACGGCGCCGCCCCTCAGCGAACAGTTTCGCCAGATCGGCGGCATCTACGCCGACCGTGGCTTCCTGGCGCTAGCGCCGCTTTTGGGTGCTACTGCTGGCACGCACATCGCCATTCAGACGCTGTGGGCTGGTCCCTGGATGCGCGATGTCGCCGGATTGGATCGCGGCGCTGCTGCCAACGCTCTTTTCATGATGGCGGCCGCATTTTTCGTCGGGATCCTCGGCACCGGCGCGATCGCCGACTGGTTCGTACGCCGCAAGGTCGATGTATTGAAGGTGATGGTCGCCTTCATCGCGATCTTCATCGTGGCGCAAACGATGATCATCGCCGCACCCGTTTGGCTCGCGATGTGGGCGTGGCTACTGTTCGGCTGTGTCGGGCAGGTCGCAATCCTGGCCTACCCGTGGCTGTCGAGCCATTTCGGTGCGGCTCTCTCGGGCCGGGCGAACACCGCGATGAACCTCGTCATTTTCGCGTCGGCCTTCGCCGCGCAATCGGCAATGGGTGCCCTGATCGATATCTATCCGCGCAACCCGTCAGGCGGCTATCCGCCTGAAGCATATCAGTTCGCGTTCGGAACGTTTCTCGCGCTGCAAGCGCTGGCGCTCGCGTGGTTCGTAGCCCGCAGCCCGGTGTTTCGGCGTTCCACGTAGTGGAATTCAAAGCACCTTAGGCGCGTTGGAACTACGTTGATGATCTTTTTTCGCTCGGAGAAGCTTTGGGTTCATTTCGGTTTAGCCGGTAGATGATGGCATCTTCGATGTAGATGCCATTTATAACATTTCTCGAGAAGCGAACTTGCGACGTCCCGTCCACGCGAATCGCTGCATTCAGCGCTCGCACCATTGGATCGTTCGGCGTGACGAGTTTAATTCGGCTCAAGTCGAAATCGTCAACGGGCGGTCCGAAAGACGATAAGGCTTGAGCCACCTCGACATATGCATCTTGGAGGTTCGTGCCGGCCTCTGGCGTGGCTATCCAAAGTTTCCAAGCGCCGGTGTCTCCATAGTGAAGCCAAAACGCCGCCGAGACCTGGATTTGGCTCTTATCCAAAGCTTCAAGAGCAAGCCTACCTAATCTGGCGTCATCGCTCACCAGTGTTTTCGTATCCATGCGAATACTCCCGAAGGCTCCTCAGAGACCGCTCCGACCATAGCAACGGCGCGGACAGGGTCAATTTGGTCGTATCTACTTTCGACATTCCAATCGGTAATGATCGCCCAGTTGGCGGCTAGTCTAGGATCATCTTTCCGATTTTCCTCAAAGCGACGCCGTAAGAGAGAGATCGTCAGTAGCTGATCGAGGTCGAGCGAGAACGCGTGTTGAATAGTTTTTGATCGGGCAGCGTGTGGTGCCCAATTCGTTTCGTAATGACCGCCTTTAGCGCTAATTCAATCACGTATCCACTGATGTAGTAGGCCGAGCAGTGGCGTCCATTTCGTAGAAGTAATGTGGCATCCGTCAGTTTGCTAGCGGCGAGCAACTGCAGATCAGCCTTTGATATGCCAAACTTGAACGATCCGTCTTTTTTCGGGTTGTTGGGCATCTGAACTCGATCTTACCTAATAAATCACCACACCGCGGATGCTCTTGCCTTCGTGCATGAGATCGAAGCCCTTGTTGATGTCTTCGAGCGGCATCGTGTGCGTGATCATGGCGTCGATTTCAATTTTGCCGTTCATGTACCAGTCGACGATCTTGGGCACGTCGGTACGCCCGCGCGCGCCACCGAAGGCCGTGCCCCGCCACGAGCGTCCGGTGACCAGCTGGAATGGCCGCGTCTTGATCTCCTGGCCGGCACCCGCGACGCCGATAATGATGCTCTCGCCCCAACCCTTGTGACAGGCCTCGAGCGCGGTTCGCATCACATCGACATTGCCGATACATTCGAACGTGTAGTCGGCGCCGCCGTTGGTTGCCGCGACCAAGTGGGCGACGAGATCGCCCTTCACGTCCTTCGGGTTGACGAAGTGTGTCATGCCGAATTTGCGGCCCCACTCTTCGCGTGCCGGATTCAAATCGACACCGATGATCATGTTGGCGCCGACGAGCCGCAAGCCCTGGATCACGTTTAGGCCGATGCCGCCGAGACCGAACACGATGGCGTTGGAGCCGGGCTCGACCTTGCCTGTGTTGATGACCGCGCCGATGCCGGTGGTGACGCCGCAACCGATGTAGCAGACCTTGTCGAAGGGGGCGTCGGGACGGATTTTTGCCAGCGCGATCTCGGGCATCACCGTGTGATTGGCGAACGTCGAGCAACCCATGTAGTGATGGATCTTCTGACCCTTATAGGAGAAGCGGCTGGTGCCGTCCGGCATCAAGCCCTGGCCCTGCGTCACGCGGATCGACTGGCACAGGTTGGTCTTTGGATTGAGGCAGTATTCGCACTCGCGGCATTCAGGCGTGTACAGCGGAATAACGTGGTCGCCCTTTTTGAGCGACTTCACGCCCGGGCCGATGTCGATCACGACGCCAGCGCCATCATGGCCCAAAATCGCCGGGAATAGACCTTCCGGATCGGCGCCGGAGCGCGTGAACTCGTCCGTGTGACAGATGCCGGTCGCTTTGATCTCGACCAGCACTTCTCCCTGCTTTGGGCCTTCGAGATCGACTTCGACGATTTCCAGTGGCTTGGCTTTTTCGAAGGCAACTGCGGCGCGGGTTTTCATCGGGTCGAAATTCCTCAAGACGTTTTTGGCCGTTACGTACGCTGCTTCGCGGGTCTTGTGTAGGGAACAGCATACGGCCGCTTGTGTTCGATGGACGAAGGCGGTGTGCCCTGATCGTCCAAGCCCGGATCGTCCGGAGCGTGCGGTGCCACAAATAGGTTGTGCGCGGATTTATGCTGCAAGTTGGGGGCCGATCCGTTCGTCGCCCGTACCGTGCGCAGCACACCGTCTGCCATCGTCGGCGACGGCGCTGATGCAGCAGTTCGCGGCTTGATCGGGATCGGTGCGGATGACGGTACTGATGGCTTTACCGGCTCGGCGGGCAAAGTGCGAGCGGCTTCGGGCACTGCCACAGCAGGCCGTAATTCGGCAGGCTTGGTCACCTCCACGACATCGGCGTCTTCGGCGCTGCGCGGTGGGTGAGCGGGCTCTTGCGGCGAGTGGGGCGGCAGCGCGATCGAAGGCTCGGCCGGAGCTCTCTCGGTTCGCGCACCAAGGGCGACCAATTCTTCGAGTTTGCCGAGGATTGCTTCCTGATTGCGCGGTTCGGCGTTCTCGACGGAAACGCGCCATTGGAAAGCGTCTAACTGTCCGGTGACCGGCGATACGGGAGCCCACGTATCGGAGACGATACCGTCCGCCGTCCAAGCCGGATCGCGCGGCGCATTGACGGCACGGGCGAGCCACTCGCGTACGCGGCCGGCATCGCCATGTTCGCCGCCTTCGATCTTGGCCATCAAGGTGCAAACGCGCTGCGTCAGCCGCGAGTCGAGAAGTGGGTTCAGCGCCTTGCGTGCGACGTCCCAGTCCTTCGCTTCGATCGCGGCAATGGCCACCGCGATCGGGCTTTCGATCGAATGCTGGTTGAGTTCGGCGAGATGGCGGACACGGGTCAGGCGGTCACGCGGGCTGTCGCCGATGCGTGCGTAGGCATACGCGGTGGCAAGATCGGGATGCGGCGCCTTCCGCCAAGTCTTCTGAATGATCTTGGCGGCCTTCGCGGTGTTGCCACGGGACGCCAGTAATCGGCCTGCGATGGCGGCTGCCTGTATGAGGTCGGGCGCAAGACCTTGTGCTTCGATCGCGAGCGCCATCGCCTTATCTGGATCATTGTCTTCCGCGGCTTGCGCCTGAGCCGCGAGCAGCACACCGCGGCGCCGATCCGCGATCGGTTTCTCGATGTGACCGTGCCGTTTCGCCACGCTGAGGGTCTCGAGCGCAGCTGGCCAATCCGCTTGCTTGCACTGGATCTCGAACAGCGCGTCGGCGGACCATCCGAGCTTGGGGTTGAGCGATAGTGCGCGCTCTGCATACTGGCGGGCAGCCTCCATCTCGCCTTCCCGCCCGGCTTCGAGGAAGAGCCCGCGCAGGCCTAACTGCTCGGTATCAGGACTGGCGAGCATCGCGTCGAAGATGCGGCGCGCCGTGGTGCGGTCGCCCGACAGTTGAGCTGCTTGTGCACGCAGTAAGTGCGTCAGGGGCTCGTTCGGCAGCGCCTTTCGGGCCTGGATCGCATAGCGGGTGGCAAGCGAGCGATCACCAGCGCCGATCGCGATCATGCCGCTCGAAAGCGATTCCAAGCCGCGCTTGTTGCGCCGCTTCAGGAAGAACGACCCGATGTTGGATGGGCTCTGCCAGATCTGCCGGATGATCGACCAGGAGATCAGCGTGAGCAGCAACAACAGAGCGATGCCGATCACGGCGTGAAACACCGTCGGGTTTGCCGTGTAGCCCTGCCACTCGATGTTGATCGACCCCGGCCGGTCGGCAAGCCACGCCAGCGCCGCCGCGAGGCCCGCGACACCAACAAGAAACAGGACAAGACGCACCATGACGCTACTGCTCTTTCTTCTCGATTATCGTTGGATCACGGTGACGGTTTGCTAGCCAGCGCCGCCTTCAATTGCGTCTCGACGTCGGAGACTGCTTTATCGACGGCGGCGCGGCTTTCGACCTTGCCGAGCCAGGCTGCACCGGCAGCGCGGGCCTTCGGCGACAGCTTCTTCGATTCTTCGATGACGTCGCCGGGGCGGTTGGCTTTCAGCGCTGCATCCATCCGCGCGGCGATTGCCTCGGCTGAGGTTTCTGCCGCATCGGCGTTAGATTTGCGCACGCGCAAGATCGATTTTGCTCCGGAGATCAGCTTGTCGACGACGCTCGCATCA
>JANOOW010000628.1:0-2282 GCA_031421555.1 Hyphomicrobiaceae bacterium
GTCATTGCCGGAGCGGCCAACGGTGCATAGAGCAGTGTTGCCGGCCGTGACGCCGGACAACGCGACCGATTTTTTCGGCTTGAAGCCGGGGGGCGAGGTTAGGTCGTTCATGCAGTCTCCAGTTCTTTGTGCGGATGCGCGTGGACAAGGGGGCCGGTCGGTCATCAACGTCGAGGGCCACCATTTCGAAAGAAGTCTTGAGAGCGGGCTAGAGCTCCATGCCGAAGTGTTTAACGATGCCGGAGACGTACATCGTGAATCGTGAGCGACGTGCCCACCTGGTGACTAACCCATGTAATCGCAACACGCCGCCGACGAACACGCAGCACATGGACCGCGCGTCGCTGAAGCTGTCTACGAACCCATCGGGCTTTGTGAAGCTGCGGGCCGCCAAGAAAGCAACCTCAGACATGAGCAAGAGCGCATTGCCACCGAACGGCGTTCAGTACTGGCTGACATTCTTCGGAAATGAGATTTCGGTTCACTCGACGTCAATCCTTTTTTAAGTCATAGTTCGCAATTTACGCATTCCCACCTCAAGGTTGAAGGGCTGAATTAGCCAATTGTTGCGAATGAAAATCCTGCTTCTTGCAAATTTTGCAAACTTTATGAATTTCTTAGCCATCATTCACTTGTGCGGCAAGGGTTACTGATGCGAAAAACCTTTATGGGCGTGCGCTTGCGCAAGCTGCGATCCGAACGCGGCATGACCCAGATCGCGCTTGCCAATGCGCTGGGCCTGTCGCCGAGCTATCTCAATCAGCTCGAGCAAAACCAGCGGCCGTTGACGGTGTCGGTCCTGCTTAAGATCAGCAAAGCACTCGGCGTTGATGTGCAGCAGTTCTCCGAGGACGAAGAGGCACGCCTCGTCGCCGACATGCGTGAAGCGCTCGCAGACAACCCCGGTGGAGAAACCGTGGCGTTACCCGAGCTTCGCGAAGTCGCGGCTCAAATGCCAGCAGTCGGCCGCGCCCTTCTCGCGTTGCACCGGCGACATCGGGAGGCGATGCAGCGGCTTGAAGCCATCGCGACCGAACTGGGCGATGGCCGTAGCGACATCACGCGTACGCGACCGATGCCTTTCGAGGTCGTGCGCGATTTTTTCTTTACGCATCAGAACTACTTCGATGCGCTCGATGTTACAGCTGAGGCCTTGGCTGCCCAAGCGCGCGCTTATGGTGGTCCGCTCGATGAATGGCTCCTGCAGCGCCTGATGAAGGAGCATCGCGTGCGGGTGGTGCCAAGCGACGGGGCCGCCACCGACATCCAGCGACGCTACGACCCGGCGAGCCGAGTACTGAAGCTGTCGCCAAACCTCGACGGCGGGCAGCAGGCGTTCCAGCTTGCAACGCAGCTCGCTTTGCTCGAGCAGACGAGCGCCATCGAGACGCTCGTCAAGGACGCGGCCTTTGGCGACGCGCCCGCCCATGCGCTGGCACGGATCGGTCTCGCGAACTACTTTGCAGGCGCGTTGCTGCTGCCGTACGGCGCGTTCCTCGTCGCCGCGGAGAGCCTGCGCTACGACATCGATCAACTTGGGCGGCGATTCGGCGTCGGCTTCGAGACGGTTTGTCACCGATTGAGCACGTTGCAGCGTCCCGACTCGCCAGGCGTACCTTTTTTCTTCATCCGGGTCGATCGCGCCGGCAACATCTCCAAGCGTCAATCGGCAACGCATTTCCATTTTTCGAAGACCGGCGGCACATGCCCGCTGTGGAATGTCTACGAGGCGTTTACGCAGCCGGGGCGCATCCTGCCGCAGCTCGCACGCATGCCAGACGGCCGAACCTATCTCTGGATTGCGCGCACGGTGTCGCACGGCCAGCGCGGCTTCGGCTTACAGAGCAAGACGTTTTCGATCGGACTGGGCTGCGATATCCGGTACGCACCTCGATTGGTATACGCCAAGGGGCTGGACCTGAAAGACCCGGAAGTGCCAACGCCGATCGGCATGGGATGCAAGGTCTGCGAGCGAGTGGCCTGCCCGCAGCGGGCCTTTCCATTTATCGGCCGTCCGCTGGACGTCGACGAGAACGAGAGCCGGTTCACGCCTTATGCGGTGGCGGATGATTCGAAGAGAGTTGTGGGCGACTAGATCCTTCCTGAGCTTCAGCTTCACGTTCGTCCTCGGCGCATCGGACCAAGGTGACATCGAGCCATCCCCGGAGGCTGTTGAAAAATGCCAAAGCCTCGGCGCGCATGAGGTCGTCGATTAGCAGTACCGCTTCATGCAAGCGACGCTCTGCGAGCAAGCGTGCGCGGGCGATGCCCGGCAACAAACC
>JANOOW010000629.1:0-6844 GCA_031421555.1 Hyphomicrobiaceae bacterium
TGCGGAGTGCGGTCCTGATCCGGCCGAAGCCGGCGGCAGCCGCCGCATCAAAATCGAGGACGAGTTGAAGCCTCGCAACGAACTGCTCGATTTCAACCAGGTTTTCCGCAACACGTTTTGAGTTCTCGGCGCCGTAGTGCAGCTCGGCCAGGACGATGCTTGATATGCAGAGTTGCTCGGCATGTCGATTGAATCGCCCTGCCAGCTTTGATGTCGCATTAGCTCGCATTGCGCGGATGCAGGTGTTGGTATCGAGCATGTAACGCAGCATCAAAGTGGGTCTCGCTCCTCGAAGACCCCTTGGTCGCGCCCGGTCATGAAGTCGTCAGATACGCTAGACGGCCTGGAGAAGTAGGTGTCCCACCGGTGGCCGACCGGGCTTATCACCCGGCTATTGCCGACCTTTATGATCTCTACTTCGCGGACGTCTTCGGGGAACGCGACATCCTTTGGCAGGCGAACCGCTTGGGTTTGGTTGCTTTTGAAAATGACCGTTGTCGTCGGCATAGACACCTCACGTATATCCATTGAGGATATATGTAGTCAACATGCGTGTCAACCGCGGCCCACCAACCTCCCCCTCAGCTCTGCATGCCCCACCGTTTGACCGTCACACGTTCGATGTTGCGGAAGATCAGGTTCTCGACCAGCAGGCCGATCAGGATCACCGTGAACAGCCCGGCGAACACGGCGGGGATTTCGAGCTGGTTCTTGGCCTCGTAGATGAACCAGCCGAGGCCACCCTTGCCGGAGGTGGCGCCGAACACCAACTCGGCCGCGATCAGCGTGCGCCAGGCGAACGCCCAGCCGATCTTGAGGCCGGTCAGGATGCTCGGAAAGGCGGCCGGGATCAGGATCTTGACGACGAAGCCGATGCCCTTCAGTCCGCAGTTTCGTCCGACCATCCGCAGCGTATTCGATACCGACTTGAAGCCTGAGTGGGTGTTGAGCGCCACCGCCCATAGCACCGAATGCACGAGCACGAAGATGATGCTCTTGTCGCCCAATCCGAACCAGATCAGCGTCAACGGCAGCAGCGCGATGGCCGGCAGCGGATTGAACATCGACGTCAGCGTTTCAAGCAGATCGTTGCCGATCCGCGTCATCATGGCGAAGGCGGTGAACAGCAGCGCTAGAGTGAGACCGAGGGCATAGCCTTGTAACAACAAGCGCAGCGAGTTTACCGCCTTGCCGGGTAACTCGCCAGACACGATCGCGGTCCAGAACGCTTCGATGGTAGAGGTGAAGGTCGGCACCAGCAGCGCGTTGTTGAGCTGGCGGGCGTACACCTCCCAGCCGATCGCGAGCGCGATAAGCAGGACGGACTTGCGCAAGCCGCCGTGGTTCCACAGCCGCTCGGCGAACGTCAGCGGCTTCTCGACGATGCCGAAATCGGTGTTGAGATCTTCCTTGCGAAAATACTCGGGCCGCGGGGCGCGGGGCGTTGCGCGGTCGATCGATGTTGCGTCAGTCATGTACGCGCTCCACGTCTTTGACTTGCGCTGCCGCCGGGTCGGAGAACAGCATGCCGTGGATGTAGTCGGACAGCTTCACGCCGGTGGCCGGGTTGACCCGATCTTCGCCGTCGCTGTTAAGCTCGGCCTTGACCTGGCCCGGATGCGGCGACAGCAGGAGGATGCGGCTGCCGATGCGGATCGCCTCTGGGATCGAGTGGGTGACGAACAGCACCGTGAACTTGGTGTCGGCCCACAGCTGCAGCAGCTCGTCCTGCATTTTGCGGCGCGTGAGCGCGTCGAGGGCTGCGAACGGCTCGTCCATCAGCAGGATGTCCGGTTCCATCGCCATGGCGCGGGCTATAGCAACGCGCTGTTTCATGCCGCCGGAGAGGGTGTGCGGATAGTTGTCGGCGAACTTGGTCAGATTGACCTTGTCGATGGCATCCATCGCCTTTTCCTCAGCCTCGCGGCCGCGCATCTTGCCGGACGATTCGAGCGCGAAAATCACGTTCTTTTTCACCGTCTTCCAGGGCAGCAGCTGGTCGAACTCCTGGAATACCATCATGCGGTCGGGACCCGGCTTGCGGATCGACTTGCCCTTGAGCGTGATGGTGCCCTCGGTCGGCGTCATGTAGCCGCCGACCGCCTTCATCAACGTGGACTTGCCGCAACCGGACGGCCCAAGCAGCACGTAGCGCTCCGACTTCAAAACGTCGAACGAAACCCGGTAAGTGGCGGTGACCAGGTGCTCCTTGGTTTTGTACTGGAGCGTCACCCCGCTAACCTGGAGCAGTGGCGTTTCGATGGGCGTATGCTGGTTCAAGATGGTATCGCCTCCAGGCATGCCGACGCGGGGTTCGAGGTCATTGCGCCTCGGGGAACAGCAGGTCTTTGGCGGTCTCGGGCTTATTCTTGAAATTGCCGGTGCGCACCAGAAAATCGACCATTTTGTCGATCGCGATCACCTTGGTGGTGAACTGGTTGCCCGGCTCGTTCAACAGCGCCACCATGTCGTCGACCGGCGTCTTGTCCTTTGTGGCGCGAATGTAGACCTCGGCGGCGCCCTTCTTGTCGGCGTTGACGAAGGCGGTAGCCTCATCCAGCGCGTCGCGGAATGCCTTGAACAGCTTGGGATTGTCGGCGCGGAACTTCGACGTCGCGGCGATAACGTTGAACGAGAACGGCCCGCCCATCGTCTCGTTGGCAGCGAGAATGCGGCGGATGCCGGGTGTCTTGGCTTGACGCGCGAGGAACGGCAGCGTCGTGTAGTTCGCCGTCACGTCCATGTTACCGCTGATCATCGCAATCGTCGCATCAGGGTGCGCCATCGTCACGGTCAACGGGTCGAGCTTGCCGTGATTGCCCTTGCCGAACGTCTGTTCGGCCGCCATCTGGAGCAGGATTGCCTGGAGGGAGATCTTCGCAGCGGGCACCGCGATCCGGTGCTTCTCGGTGAAGTCGGCAATCGTCTTGATGTTGTCGTCGCGCACCATGAGCACGAGCGGCAGCGCGTTCAAGCCAGCCACGCCCTTGACGTCGATCAGCCCTTTCGACCGGTCCCATATGGTGAGAAGCCCGGGAATGCCGAGGGAAACGAAGTCGACGTTGCCGGAGATCAGCGCGTCGTTCATCACGTCGGAGGAGCGGAACGTCGCCCATTCGACCTTGATGTCACCAAGACCGGCCGCCTTGGCGTGCTTCTCGACGAGCTGCTGCTCTTCCATCACCATGTATTGGATGTAGCCGAGGCCAAACTGCTTGGCCGCGCGTACGGTAGTTGCCTCGGCCAAGGTTGCGGGCGCAAGCGTTGAGAACGCCGCCATACAACCGAGCATCGCCGGCAACAACGTTACCGCAAATCTTCTTACCATCGGAGCCTCCGCGAGATTTTCGTTATCCGAAACCTCTTGAGGACACTCTTGCGGGTGCGAAAGCAAGGCGTCATCCCAGAACGGCAAGCGCTCCCAGGCCAGCGCTGCCGACCAGGATGCGCCACCAGGCAAACAGTGCGAACCCGTGACGGCTCACGTAGTGCAGGAGATAGCGCACCACGATCACACCGGCGGCAAACGCCACGATGAAACCGAGCGCGATGTTCATGATATCGGGACGTTCGAGGATCGCGTAATTCTTGTACAGGTCATAGGCGAATGCGCCGGCCATGGTCGGCATGGCGAGGAAGAACGAGAACTCCGCCGCCGTCCGCTTGTCCGCTCCAAGCAGCATCGCACCGACAATCGACGATCCGGAGCGCGACACCCCCGGGATCATGGCGAGGCACTGGGCAAAGCCGATGATAAGGGCGGTCTTGACTGGCAGATCCATCACGTCGTGATACTTGGGCTCGAGCTTCATGCGGTCGACGAACAGCAAGATGATGCCGCCGGTCACGAGTGCTACGCAGACAGTCGCCGGGCTGTTGAAGAGGATCTCCTTGATGAACCTGTGCAGCAGCGCGCCGATCACGGCCGCCGGCAAAAATGCGACGAGCACTGCCGTCACGAACCGCTGGGTACGGGCATCGCGCGGCAAATCGACCAATATGCGCATCAGCTTGGCGAAATACACTGTGACGATGGCCAGAATAGCCCCGAGCTGGATCAGGACTTCGAAGGTACGCCCGGTCGACCTGATGTTAAGGAAATGCTCGGCCAGCAACAGATGTCCGGTGGAGGATACTGGGAGAAACTCCGTCGCCCCTTCGAGCAGCCCTAAAAAGATCACGTGCCACGTTTGCATAAGTCAAAGTCCCGGTTCGATAGAGCCACCCCGAATCGCAGCACGTCGTGTAGCAGAAAACTTTTTCGGTCTATGCTGCACGGACAATCTGACGCCCAATAATGAAATCAACTGAGGCATATGAAACTCACCCACTTTCGCCTGTGTCCGATGTCGCGGTCGATTCGGCTGGCGTTCGCCGAATTGGGCCTCGAGCCGGCGCTTGCCGAGGAGCGGCCTTGGGAGGACCGGCCGGCGTTCCTTGCGTTGAATCCAGCGGGCGAGGTTCCAGTGTTGGAACTGCCAGGCAGTCTCGTTCTGTGTGGCGCCTATTCGATATCGGAGTTCCTCGCCGAAGAAGCCGAGAACTCCGAAACCGACGAGCGGGTCATGCGGCTTTTCCCCGGCACGCCGGAAGACCGCGCGGAGGTGCGCCGGCTGGTCGACTGGTTTCACGGCAAGCTCAACCGGGAAGTCACGCAGGGCTTCCTAACCGAGAAGGTTTACGGGCGTTTCGCCGGGTTAGCCTCGCCGTCGCACGGAGTTACCCCGGACGTCGAGCTGATGCGGGGGCTAAGGCACAAACTGCGCTATCACTTAGGCTACATCAGCTTCCTGGTCGATCAGCGGCGCTGGCTCGCGGGCGATGAAATGAGCTTCTGCGATCTAGCGGCGGCCGCGCATTTGTCCGTGATGGATTACCTCGGCGAGGTGCCGTGGGACGATCACGCGATGGCGAAGTCCTGGTACGTGCGGTTGAAGTCGCGGCGATCGTTTCAGCCCTTGCTCGCCGATCGCATGCCCGGCCTGCCACCCCCCATCGCCTACACCGACCTCGATTTTTGACATGAGCTTGGTACTCAAATCGAATGTCGTCGATGAAGCCTTGAAGCTGGGCTTCGACGCAGTGCGCGTGACCACGCCGGACGCTATCGGACCAGCGGGCGAGCGGCTGGCAGCATTCCTGCGCGACGGCCGGCACGGTGACATGGACTGGATGGCGACGCACGAAGCGCGCCGTGGCGACCCCATGGCCTTATGGCCCGACGTGCGCTCGATCGTCATGCTCGGCATGTCATACGCGCCGGACCGCGATCCGATGGATGCGTTGCACGACGCGCGCCGCGGCGCGATTTCGGTCTATGCGCAAGGCAAGGACTATCACGACATCATCAAGTCGAAGCTCAAGCAGCTGGCGCTTGTTCTGAGTGCGGCCGGCGCGCAAGTGCGCGTGTTCGTCGACACCGCGCCGTTGATGGAAAAGCCGCTCGCCCATGCAGCCGGCATCGGCTGGCAGGGCAAGCACACCAATCTCGTTTCGCGCGAGCATGGCTCATGGCTGTTGCTCGGCGCAGTGCTCACGTCGGCTGAGCTACCGGCCGATCCACCGGAAATCGATCACTGCGGCTCGTGCCGGCGCTGTCTCGATGTATGCCCGACGGCAGCCTTCCCCGCGCCCTATCAGCTCGATGCGCGCCGCTGCATCGCCTACCTGACGATCGAGCACAAGGGACACATCGCGGCCGAGTTCCGCGAACCCATCGGCAATCGCGTATTCGGCTGTGACGATTGCCTCGCCGTGTGTCCGTGGAACAAGTTCGCCGAACGTGGCCGTGAAGCGAAACTGCATGCGCGCGTCGAAACCGATAACCCGCCGCTGGCTGAACTGCTCGTGCTCGACGACCGCACCTTCCGGCTGCGGTTTGCCGGCACACCGATCAAGCGCACCGGGCGGGACCGGTTCATCCGCAACTGCCTGATTGCCGCCGGTAACGCGCGTGATGACAGCCTTGTGCCGATCGTGATGTCGCTTGCCTCCGATGCTTCGCCGCTGGTGCGGGCAATGGCCGCCTGGGCCTTGCATCGCCTCTGCAGCCGGGCGCAGGTTGCGGCGCTTGCAGCGTTGCATCTCGCCCGCGAGCATGACGATGATGTCCGCAACGAATGGATGGCGTCCGTATGAGCAACCACCTTCTGTGCATCGGCATGGGCTACTCGGCGCGAACCTTAGCGCGTCGAGTAGCCCAAGACGGATGGCGCATCACCGGTTCGTCGACGAGTGAGGCTGGCCTGACGCGAAGCCAGTCCGGGGGTTGGGACGCCGTTCATTTCAATGGCTCGTCGACAGGCGGCGAACCGATGCTTCAAGTTGTTTCGAAGGCGACGCACTTGCTGATTTCGGCGGCTCCCGGTGAGAGTGGCGACCCGGTGTTGCGGCAACTCGCACCCTGGCTGGCGAGGGCGCCCAATCTCGCCTGGATCGGTTACTTGTCGACGGTTGGCGTGTACGGTGACCATCAGGGCGAATGGGTCGACGAAGATACGCCGGTTAGGCCAAAATCCATCCGTAGCCGGCAGCGGGTCGAAGCCGAGAACGCCTGGCTTGACTTTGCCGCCGGCACCGGCCGCCGCGTGCAAATCTTCAGGTTGTCGGGTATCTATGGCCCCGGCCGCGGCGCGATCGACAATCTGCGCGATAGGACGGCACGGCGCATTATCAAGCCGGGGCAGGTATTCAACCGCATTCACGTCGAAGATATCGCAGGCACGCTTGCAGCCGCCATCGCCACTCCGGACGCGAAACATTCGATCTACAACGTCACCGACGACGAACCGGCGCCGCCGCAAGACGTCGTGGAGTACGCCGCCGAACTGCTCGGCATGCCGGT
>JANOOW010000630.1:0-2927 GCA_031421555.1 Hyphomicrobiaceae bacterium
TCGGCAGGTGCCTACTGCCGTGCCGCACCAGCGGCAATCCGGCGCGAAAGTGCGCGTTACGCCAGCACGATCTTGCATCACAACTTCGACCTGGGAGGGACATTGCTCCCCGATGGCGCACGGCTGTTCGACGCTGGAGATCTGGAATTCGACGCCAATGACTTTGGCGCCAATCGTCAGCGCATCCGGAATACGGTGAGTAGGTTTCTGCAGCGAAGCGTGGTTCCGATCGTGCTGGGTGGCGACGACAGTGTGCAGATCCCGGTTATCGAGGCGTTTGCTGCTCGAAGCGAAATCACGATTCTGCAAATCGATGCGCACATAGATTGGCGTGATGAAGTTCAAGGCGAACGGTTGGGACTTTCGAGCACAATGCGCCGCGCGTCGGAGATGGCCGGGGTGACGACGATTGTACAAGTAGGCGCCCGGGGGTCCGGCAGCGCGCGGACGGCCGATGTCGAGGCTGCGATCTCGTATGGGGTGAAGCTGTTCGACATGCAGCGCATCCGGCGCGAGGGGCTTGCCGCAGTTGCCAATGCTATTCCCGCTGCCACTCCGGTCGTCGTCTGCCTGGACGTCGATGGCCTCGACCCCAGCGTTGTGCCGGGCGTGATCGGGCGGTCACCCGGTGGATTGACGTATGGCGATGTGGTCCAACTCGTAGCGGGAGCCGCTAGCCGTGCGCCAATCGCCGGTTTCAATATCGTCGAACTGGTGCCCGAGAACGATATTGGCGGGCAAGGAGCGCTTGTCGCCGCGCGTCTGGCGATGCTTGGCATTGGCCTTGCCGCGCGGTCGCAGATGCGCCATGCGGCGGAGGATTGAGATCCCTCACTTCAATCGACGCGGTATTCGGTCTATATGCGGTCTCATCGATTGACTGTGACTTAGGAACAGAGCGCCATGACGCTTCGATCTTCCATGCGCTCAGCCTTGATTTTGATACTGGCTTCGACGGCCGTCCCTGCTGCCGCGCAACGTAAGTTGCCGCCGCCGTCGCGCGAGGCGGTGCAGTTGTCATTCGCGCCGATCGTAAAGCAGACAGCGCCCGCCGTTGTGAACGTTTACGTGCGCACGCGGGTCCAGGCATTCACGTCGCCGTTCGCCGACGATCCGGTATTTCGCCGCTTTTTCGGTGACCGCTTCGGGCAACAGACGGAGCGCCAGCAGAACTCGCTGGGCTCCGGTGTGATCGTCAATGCGGGCGGCATCATCGTCACCAATACGCACGTGATCAAGGGCGGCGGGCAGACCGAGATCAAGGTCGTGCTGTCCGACAAGCGTGAGTTCGACGCCAAGGTTATCCTGCAGGACGAGAAGACCGACATCGCCGTGCTGCGTATCGAGGGCGGCGACGGCAAGTTTCCGACGCTCGAGTTGGAAGATAGCGACAACTTGGAAGTCGGCGACCTTGTTCTGGCGATCGGCAACCCATTCGGCGTTGGTCAAACGGTGACGCAGGGCATTGTATCGGCGCTCGCCCGCTCCGAGATCGGACAATCGGACTCGCAGGTATTCATTCAGACCGATGCCGCGATCAATCCAGGCAACTCCGGCGGCGCCCTGGTCGACATGGCCGGTCGATTAGTAGGCATCAACACGGCGATCTTCTCCCGCTCGGGCGGCTCGCACGGGATCGGCTTTGCGATCCCCTCGAACATGGTGCGCGTCTATGTCGATAGCGCTGTTTCAGGCCGCAAGGTGGAGCGGCCATGGCTCGGTGCGCGACTGGAAGCGCTAACGCGTGAAGTCGCCGAAGGGCTGGCGCTCGATCGCGCTTCCGGCGCACTCGTGACGCGGGTTTGGGACAAGGGCCCAGCGGCCGAAGCCGGGTTGCAGCCGGGCGACGTGATCACTGCGGTCGATGGCGTCGAGGTCGCCGATGCACGTAGCGTGTTCTACCGCTTGACCACGCGCGGCGTCGGCAACCGCGTCCGTCTCGACGTTCTGCGCAAAGGGCGGGTGCAGGCCGTCACCGTCGCCTTGCGAAGTGCACCGGTGCCGGCCAAGGAGGACGTTCGCATTCTCGCCGGCGCCCATCCGTTCGACGGCGCACAAGTGGCGAACCTCTCGCCATCGGTCGCCGACGAACTCAATCTTGAAGATCATGAGGGCGTCGTGATTACCGCCGTTCGAAATGGTTCGACGGCGCAGCGCTTGGGTTTTCAAGCTGGCGATGTTGTGGCTCAGGTGACCAAGGAGAAGATTACCTCGATCGTCGATCTTGAACGCGCTGTCGCGCAGCGTCAGCGTACGTGGGCGATTGCGGTCAATCGCGGCGGCCGTCTCATTCAACTGCAGGTGCAGGGCTGAAGTTGCCTAGGCGAGCCGGCGAAAGACCAACGACATGTTGTTGGCCGGCATTTGCATAATGCGAGGCTCGCCAAAGCCGTTTGTTTGAGCTAGCGCCGAAACGGCTTCAAGGTCGCGCACGCCCCAGTCCGGGTTTTCCGCGCGCAGGCTGATGTCGAACGCTGCGTTGCCGGGCGACGTGTGCCGGCCATCGCGGCGGAAGGGTCCGTAGAGATACAAAAGCCCGCCAGCCGGGAGTACGCGTCGAGCCCCGCGCATTAGTCCTTCGGCAGCACTCCACGGCGCGATGTGGACCATGTTGATGCAGATGATCGCGCCGGCGTGCGTGACCGGCCAGCTTGCGCTTGCTGCGTCTAGCGCAAGCGCCGGTAGCACATTGCTCAGGCCAAGATGCGTCCGCCACGCGTCGATATTCGCCAGCGCCGCCGGATCGGGATCGGTCGGCTGAAATATTAGCGCCGCTGGACTCGCCGACGCGATGTGCATCGTGTGCTCGCCCGATCCACTGGCGATCTCCAGGACTAGTCCACGCACGGGCAGCTCCGGCAACAGCACGGCGCGGATCGGATCGCGATTGCGCGCGGCGGCAGGAGCAAAGCGGCGGGTATCGTCGG
>JANOOW010000631.1:0-2103 GCA_031421555.1 Hyphomicrobiaceae bacterium
GATGGCACCGCAGGCGGGGTTTGGCGGATCCAGCATCTGGATGCGTGCGCCAGATCATGTTGATACGGCTGTGTTGGCGCAAAAATTGCGGGGGCAGGGCGTTTTGATAGAGCCGGGCCGCGTGTTTTATGATCCGGCTGCAGGGCCGCAGAATTACTACCGACTTGCCTATTCATCTATTGCAGCCGCCCGGATAGCGGATGGCATCGGTCTGATTGCGAACACGATTTTGGAAACTGGACTTAAATAGATAAGCGGGCAGGCCCTACCGCCGGTTTGCGGCCCGCTTAGAACAAGGTAACGGATGTATCAGGAAAGCAGTCTGCCATGAAGATGACCACCGAAGAGGCGTTTGTCAAAGTTCTGCAAATGCACGGCATCGAACATGCTTTTGGCATCATCGGCTCGGCCTTCATGCCGATCTCCGACCTATTCCCGAAGGCCGGCATTACATTCTGGGATGTGGCGCAGGAGACCAACGGCGGGCTCATCTGCGACGGCTACACGCGCTCGACCGGCAAGATGGCGATGGCTATCGCGCAAAATGGTCCCGGCGTCACCGGCTTCGTGACAGCGGTCAAGACCGCGTACTGGAACCACACGCCGATGCTGCTCGTCACCCCGCAGGCCGCCAACAAGACCATCGGCATGGGCGGTTTCCAGGAAGTCGAGCAGATGGCGCTGTTCCGCGACATGGTCGGCTATCAGGAAGAGGTGCGCGATCCATCCCGCACGGCGGAAGTGTTGAACCGCGTGATCCTCAAGGCCAAACGTCTCTCGGCACCGGCCCAGATCAACATCCCGCGTGATTTCTGGACGCAGGTGATCGACATCGAGCTGCCCGCCATCGTCGAGTTCGAGCGCCCATCGGGTGGCGCACAGGCGATTGCGGCTGCCGCCAAACTGCTGTCGGACGCGAAGTTCCCCGTTATCCTATCGGGCGCCGGCGTCGTCATCGGCGGCGCGATTGCCGACTGCGTGGCGCTGGCCGAAAAGCTCGATGCGCCGGTTTGCAACAACTACCAGCACAACGACAGCTTCCCCGGCAGCCATCGACTGTCCGTCGGGCCGCTCGGCTACAACGGTTCCAAGGCTGCGATGGAGCTGATCGCCAAAGCCGACGTGGTGCTGGCACTCGGCACCCGGCTCAATCCATTCTCGACGCTGCCCGGCTACGGTATCGACTATTGGCCGAAGACCGCCAAGATCATTCAGGTCGACATCAACGCCGATTGCATCGGCCTGACCAAGCCTGTCACCGTCGGCATCTGCGGCGATGCCAAGGCGGTTGCCCAGCAGATATTGGCGCAGCTCTCGCCGGCCGCCGGTAATGCGGGCCGCGAGGAGCGCAAGGCACTGGTGCATAGAACCAAGTCCGCTTGGCTGCAGGCGCTGTCGAGCATGGATCACGAGGACGACGATCCCGGCACGACGTGGAACGCCGATGCGCGCACGCGCGATGCCGACCGCATGTCGCCTCGGCAAGCGTGGCGGGCGATCCAGGCCGGGATGCCGAAGGATGCGATCATCTCGTCCGACATCGGCAACAACTGCGCCATCGGCAACGCCTATCCGACGTTCGAGCAGGGCCGCAAATACCTGGCACCAGGCTTGTTCGGTCCCTGCGGTTACGGCTTTCCCTCCATCATCGGCGCCAAGATCGGCAATCCGAATACACCCGTGATCGGGTTTGCCGGCGATGGCGCGTTCGGCATCTCGATGAGCGAAATGAGCTCGATCGGCCGCGAGGAATGGCCGGGCATCACCATGGTCATCTTCCGCAACTACCAGTGGGGCGCGGAAAAGCGCAACTCGATCCTGTGGTACGACGACAACTTCGTCGGCACCGAACTCGACCCGCATTTGTCCTACGCCAAGGTGGCCGAAGGCTGCGGCCTCAAGGGCGTGACGGTGAAGACGCAGGCGGAGTTGACCGCCGCGTTGAAGACCGCCTGCGAGGCGCAATCGAAGCGCGTCACGACCTTCATCGAGGTCATCCTCAACCAGGAACTCGGCGAGCCCTTCCGCCGTGACGCAATGAAGAAGCCGGTGCAAGTGGCCGGCATCAGCAAAAGCGACATGCGCCCGCAAAAAGGCGCTTGA
>JANOOW010000632.1:0-10530 GCA_031421555.1 Hyphomicrobiaceae bacterium
CCAACCTTGACGCCAGTTGCGCTGATGTCCCCAGTTGCGCTGGTGTCCCCAGTTGCCCTGGTGTCCCCAGTTGCGATCGCGGTGGCGCCACCGCGGATAGTAGGAGCTTGAGCCATACACATAGCTTGGCTGGGAATAGTAGTATCTCTGACCACGACCATATCCGTGGCCCCGGCCGTAACCGTACGAGTTATACCCGTGGCCCCGGCCGTAGCCGTATGAACTAGCCAAAAGCGCGGTGCCAATCACTGCACCGGCAATGCCGAGTCCGATGCCGCGACCACCGCGAGCCTCTGCGGACTGTATTGGCAGCAATGCCGTCGATGCTGCTAGGGCAGCTACAACGACAAGGTTTCTGAAGTAACGCATTACGGCTTCCTTCCCAATAGAGGTTTGTTTCCCGACTATTAAGTAGGTGGGAATGCCCGATCAGCTGATCAACCCGATTTGCCGACTACACGAGGGTGTGACCGGTGTATTTCTTTCGTGACCCACGGAACTTGGCAGTTCCGCCGGTCGCTGACGCTCAAAGCCTAAGCTCAAGTGGCCAAGTCAGTCGAAAGCGATGCCGCTCTTACCGCGCTCGCCCATGCGCGCTACATGAAACCGCTGGAAGTTGCGGTCTTGCTCATAGACTTTGGCCCGGATCCAAACGAACAGGTCGTAAAATGTTGCAGCGCCGAATCCGAGGCTCATGCGGGTCACCTCTAGCGGCGCCCCATATACTGTCGCGCCGGTAGGCAATTCGTCCTTCAAGAATACCACGGTCGGCGTGAACATTACGCCCCACCGCTCGGCAAGCTTGGCTTCACTCATTTTACTGCCGTCGAAATCGGTGACTTCGCGCGCACCGAAAATGTCGAGTTGAACGACGGCGAAATTGTCCCGCACGTACTCGTTGATGTAACGTTGCGCCAGCACTTCCTTGTGCATCTTCGTGCAGTAGACACAGCCGCGCTGCTCGAAGAACACGGCGAAGCGTTTGCCCTGAGCTTTTGCGTCGGCAAAGTCTTCACGCAGATTGAGAAACGACGTGACTTCCCACGTCTGATGGTAAAGTCCATCGTCCGCTTGGCGGGGCGCAACTTTCGGCTCGATCGGCCCGGATACCGGCGGCAGTGCCGATGCCATCTGAGCGGCCGCGGGCAGCGGCATCAGTGCGAGAATGATTGCGGCGATCAAGGACCGCATCGTGCCGTCTCCTAATAAGCGAGGGCGATTGCAAAGCGCGAGGCAACCAGTAGCAAAAAGCAGCCAAATCCAATTTCGAGTGTACGCTTCGAAACACCGTGTGCAACCCGTGCTCCGAACGGAACCGTAAAGACACTCAACGGCGTGACCAAAGCAACGGCTGGAAGATTGACGAAGCCGATAGATCCCGCCGGAAGGAGGCCCGACTGCATCGCCGTCCATCCCGCCCACATGAAGCCTATCATCCCCGGAACAGCGATCAGCGGCCCGAAACCAGATGACGTGCCGATGCCTTGCCGCAGAGATCGGCCGTAAAGCGTCATCAGCATCGTAATGAACGCGCCACCGCCGATGCTCATCATCGTCGACAGAAACCCGACGCCGACGGCGTAAACCTCGACCAGCTTCGATTTCGGAATGTCGGCGCCAAGCCTCCAGGTGTCTTTACCGAAAAACTGTTTTGACGCGATGAAGACGGCAAACACGATCCAGATCCATTTCAGAACCGCACCTGGGCTCGACGCCGCGACCAGAATACCGATACCGACGCCGGCGAGCACCGGCAACGCCAGTCGCTGGATAACGGTCACGTCGACACCGCCGCGCTGACTATGCGCTCTCAACGACATCAGGGACGTCGGAAAGATGATCGCCAACGAGGTTCCGACTGCCATATGCATGCGGATGCTTGGATCGACGCCAAGGATGCCGAATACCTCGTAAAGTATCGGTACGAGGATTCCGCCCCCGCCGATGCCGAAGAGGCCGGCAAGAAATCCGGTGGTAAGACCGCCTACTGCAACAAGCGCGATCAGTGGGGCGTAGATGCCAAGCGAACCCCAAACAGTGCTCGTCAAAGGGCACTTCCTTCGGACACCGGTTGCAGCCGGGCGCCGATTGATCGATCGCGCTTCTGCCGGCCTTGCCCGGCGATTGCGATCGCCTCTTCGAAGACACCAACGCCGGCGCCTTGGCCAACGCCGTTCTCGCTCAGGTGACGGCGAAATGCCCGTCCGCCTGGCTCGCCGTGATAGATGCCCAGAACATGGCGCGCGACGTTGTGGAGACGTCCGCCGCTCTCGATGTGGCGCGCCACATAAGGCACAAGTTCGTTGAGAATGCCGGCACGGCTGCGCACCTCGCCTTCACTGCCAAAGAATACGCGATCGACTTCGGCCAGCAGCCACGGCGTCTGGTAGGCGGCGCGTCCCAGCATGACACCGTCGACATAGTTAAGATGGACGGATGCGTCTTCCAGGGTGGCAATGCCGCCGTTGATCACGACCGTTAAAGCTGGATGGGCGGCCTTCAAGCGGTATACGCGCGCATAGTCTAGCGGCGGGATCTCGCGATTTTCCTTGGGCGATAGGCCTTGCAGCCAAGCCTTGCGAGCGTGTACCGTAAACACGTCACAGCCAGCATCAGCCACTGTCATGACGAAGCGCTCGAAGTCGGCCTCCGAGTCCTGGTCGTCGATGCCGATGCGGCACTTCACCGTCACCGGTACGTTCACCGCAGCTTTCATCGCCGCGACACACGCGGCTACGAGGTTCGGCTCCGCCATCAGACACGCACCAAAGTTGCCGCCCTGCACGCGGTCCGAAGGGCAGCCCACGTTGAGGTTGATTTCGTTGTAGCCGTAGCTTTCCCCGATGACGGCCGCGGCTGCAAGTTTTGCTGGATCCGAGCCGCCGAGTTGCAGGACCAACGGCTGCTCGACCGGATCGAACGCAAGCAGCTTGTCGCGTTTCCCATGCAGAATGGCTTCTGCAGTCACCATCTCCGTATAAAGACGTGCGCGTTGGCTCAATAAACGGTGGAATACACGGCAATGCCGGTCGGTCCAATCCATCATCGGGGCAACGGAGAATTTGTACGGCGCGTCAATCACATGATGCTCTAGTTGAAGCCGGTTGGCGCCTCTAAATTTGGCAATCGCACTCCCCAGGGGAGCGCTCCGAGGCTCCTGGCGTCAGCCAACCCCCTTAATTTCGTTGCGGAGCGATGGCACTTTTCAAGGATTGGTCGTCGGGGCAAGCGCATCATTCGTTGGCTTGATGCACTTCGATGACGTTGCCTTCGGGATCATGGAAGAAGATCTGCTCCCACCCTTTGATCGCCCAGGCACCGTAGTTCGAATAGAGGATGCCTTTTTCTTCGAGGCGCTTTTTGAAGGTTGCGATGTCGTCCGTTCGAAAAGCAATGTGCCCGCGCTCAAGCGGATTGATCGCCTGACCCGTACGGAAACCAGCACCTAGATCGCGCTGAGCCAGATGCATCTGTGTCGTCCCATCTGTGACGAACGACACTGCACCGAGATAGCCATCCTCATCCTTGGCGCGGTTGGCACCCATGCTGGGCTCGTTACCCAGATCCAGCACCGTTCGATAAAACTCGTCCATGACGGGTACGTTGTTGGTGCACAGGTTGATGTGGTGCAGCTGAAGTTTCATCGGTGCGAATTCCGTTAAATTGGTTGGATAAGGATCCGGGGATCTTATGGCCAACCGCGTACACAGGCGACAGCTAAAAACGCATGCCCGGGCTCAGCGGCGGGCGGTGCATCCAGCTGTTGTCCTTGCACTCCATTAGCTAAAAGGCTGGCGTCATTAGCGATCGCCGCCATGTGGAAAAGTGTTCGGATCCGCGTATCGCTTTTCCCGCTGCGCGCTCCCGCTAAGCAGATTGCCTTGCTATCGCCACAACTTCCTCTAGCTTACGCATCGTTGGATTACGGGGGTTGCGTAGCCAGCAACAAACAACTCTGCACTGTTCGACAGCGCCACCGGTAAGTCGCGCTCTTTTTTAGGGGGATCGGTTTGAAAATTGATCTATTCTGCTTTTGCAGAACGGCAGCCGTTGTGCTCGGGGCGATCGGCTTGGCTAGCGCGGTAAAGGCTGCAAGCAACGCCGACTTTAGATTGCTGACGTTCGATGGAGCGACCGTCAGATGGTCGAGTGAACCGGGCACCGCCCCGGTCGTGACTTACGCAATAGCAAAAATCAGCGAACGGTATCCGCAGGCACGAAACTGCAAGGGTATCGACTCACCTAACGACCTTCTCAAATCCTCACGCATCGAGCGATCGAAATTTGATCAGGAGGTACGTGCCGCGTTCACAATGTGGGAGCGGGTTACCGATATCGAATTTCGCGAGATCGACGATCCCGACAAGGCTGGCATCGTTATCGGTGCCCAGAGCAATCCTGAAGGTCATGCCTTCGCAAATGTCGATTACAAATTAGGCGATGGCCAGTTCCGGCAGATCGATCGGTCACTTATTTGCCTGAACCCGGCAAAAAAGTGGAAAGTCGGGTTTGGAGGCAACCTCTCAGTTTACGACTTGCGCTACACGATCGCGCACGAAATCGGCCACGCCATCGGTCTCGATCACCCCGATTCTAGTGGGCAATTGATGTCCTTCACCTACAACGAACGGGTTCAGGAGTTGCAGGACGGTGATGTGGCAGGCGCCATCCGCATTTACGGCCTCAAGGGCCCTATTGGAAAAACACCGATCGTGACGACGGCGACTCACGACCAGCCGAAAGGTTAGCGCAATAAAGGGACCGGCCGGTAACCAGCTGGTCCCTTCATTGGATTTGCGCGACGCGCTAGTTCGCTTGCCCGCGCACGAGCAGAACGATCACCCGGTTCCGTGGATTGACAACAACAACATTGTCTTCGACCACTACGTAACGATATTCACGCAGGTCCGATATCTCAGAGATAACGTTGGTCGGGAATTCGATCAGCTCCACGCTTTGCGGAACTTCACCGCCCAGTGCCAGTCCGATGTTGATGTTAGCTCGAGGTGCATCCCGGCGAACCAGCCGAAGTACCACTTGCCGCTGGTCCGGGTTCAAATCGATCGACGCGCTTTGATCTCGCGTGCCACGGGCCGGACCACGGTTACCTTCATCGATGACCTCGACGATCTCATATGTTGAAGGCTCGACGATAACGATCCGTTCGCCGGTCACGAAATACCGGTACTCGCGGTAAGCAGGCGCGATGGTGATTAGAGCAGCCGGTAGAGCTACGAGCCGCACGTCGCGCGGAATGCGAGTACCGATCGACACTGTGAAGCTCGGCGTGTTCACGCGCGGAGCGTTGCGATCCTGAATAATAGTCTGGCGGAACTGCACCCGCTGACTATCGTCAAGTTGCGCATTACGTGGCGCCGTGCCTCCTTGGTCAGTCGTCTGCCGCGGTTGCTGCTGACCAGGTGTCGCTGGCTGAGTGGCACCATCCTTCGGCTGAGCCTGACCCTGTTGGTTACCCTGATTGGTGCCAGGTGATTTCTGGGTCGACTGGGACGCCGGCGACTTTGCATCTGAGCCGTCATTCTTTGTCGTTGAAGATTGCTCGTTCTTGGTTCCAGACGAATCGTTCTTGGACGGAGAAGCCTGCTGCGCCTTCTTTTCATCCTTTTCAGACTTGTCGGTTGTCTTCTTTTCGTCGCGCTTGGCTTTGGTGTCACTCTGGCTCTGAGTCGTGGATTTGCCGCCTTCTTCCTTGCCCGCGTCTGCCCGGCCCTTCTTGTCGGCCTTCTTGTCGGCGTTTCCGTCGTCCGTACGACCCGGCTGGGCGCTCTTCTCGCCGGATTCTGAGCCTTGCTTCGCAGCGCCGCTCTTGGTGCCTGTTTCGCCCTTGGCGTTGCCTTCAACGCGGCCCGAACCACTGGATTGGCTCTTGGCATCGCCGCCTTGCTTCGACTCCGATGCCGGAGCGCCGCCGCCCGCTGACGGCGCCGATGTACCTGGCGACTGCTGTTGAGAACCCTTTTCCTGTTGGGCACTAGCGCCAACGACGCCGAAAGCCATTAACGTCACAACCGAACAACCGGCAGCAAAGGTTCGTTTTAAGTTTTTCGAATAACTCATGATCTAGTCTCCCTGATTTTTGAACTATTATTCAGCCTCAGGACGCCTCAACGCTGCCGCGGGCCGAGAGTTCCCAAAGTCAGGCCGGGAAGCCGGTTAGCGACACCAATGGCAGGCCCATGCTGGCATCTCGATCATGGCCTAAAGGCTAGCTGCTGCGTTTGTGCCGGGCGGCGATCGCGGCTCCCACATGGGCTTGGCCGCGCGCAGATGCGAGCCCTTCCTGGCGGTGGCGCTCACGGCAACTTGCCCGTTGATCAGCCGTGCGTTCGGCATGACAGGCAGGACAGCTGACCCCCGCCTCATACAGTTTCGACGCGCGGCCGGTCTCGTTCACGGGACGGCGGCAAGCATGGCACAGTCCATAGCTGCCCGGCGCTAGGCCGTAGGTAACGGTCGCCCGTTGGTCGAATACGAAGCACTCGCCTTGCCAAAGACTTTGCTCTGCCGGAACGGCCTCGAGATATTTCAGTATGCCGCCTTGTAGATGAAAGACGTTTTGCAAGCCTTCCGCCTTCAAGAAGGCGGTCGCCTTTTCGCAACGAATGCCGCCGGTACAGAACATCGCGACTTTCGGCGGTGTGCCTCCCCCCAAAAGACGCTCGCGTTCGGCCCGGAACCAAGCGGGAAACTCTGCAAACGTCTTTGTCCGCGGATTGATCGCATTTGGAAAGGTGCCGACGGCCACCTCATACTCATTGCGCGTATCGATGACGATTGTGCCGGGCTCGTTGATCAATCCATTCCAATCCTGGGGGGAGACGTATTGGCCAGCGCTCGTCCGCGGATCGATGTTCGGCTCGCCCAGCGTCACGATCTCGCGCTTGATGCGTACCTTCATGCGATGGAAGGGTTGCGCCTGTGCGCGCGAGAACTTCACTTCCAGGTTGGTTTCGCCGACCAGATCGCGGATATGGTTCAGCACCCGGCCGATCGCTTCATCCGAGCCGGCAATGGTCCCGTTGATCCCCTCCGGGGCCAAGAGCAGCGTGCCTTTGACACCTTGCGCACAACACAAGCGTGCCAAGGGTCCTCGAGCCTTCGCGCAGTCTGCGATAGGACTGAATTTGTAGAGTGCTGCAGCGCATACCGGCAAGTCAGGGTCAGTCATTGGCAGCTCCGCTAATTGACCGTCTGAGCTGCGGCCGATCGGTCCGCAAGTTTGCGCGCCTGCTATCAGCGGACACGAAGACAGTTCATCACTTCTCGATCGAACGCTTGGATTTATGATTACAGTAATGCGCGTCCTAAGACGCAGGTGTCATTTTGTTCCAGAATTATGGGTGACACTTTTCCCTTGGGTTGACCAGGGAGGGTGTCGCTGCCGTGAAAGGAAGCTCCGTCGTCAGGAAACAGATCCTCGGCAATAGCGCGATCGATAGGCTATGGTTGATGCAGCAGTAGATTCTCGGGTTTTCAAGGCAGGCCGGCCAGGGGTGGGGCGAGGGTATGAGATCGCGCGCGACATACCTTGTGCTGCTGCTGACGTTGCTCGCCGGTGCATTCGGCCTGCGTGTTCTCGATCCGCTGCCGATCGCGCGATTGCGGCTACTGGTTTTCGACGCCTACCAGTGGATTGCACCACGCACCTACGATCCGGCGCAGCAGGTTCGCATCATCGACATCGACGACGCTGCCATCCGTGCCGTTGGCCAGTGGCCGTGGCCGCGCTCGACATTGGCGCGCATGACCGGGCGGCTCACCGATCTGGGCGCCGCAGTTATCGCGTTCGATATCGTTATGGCCGAACCCGACCGGTCATCGCCGGCGCAGATTCTGAGCCAGTTGCCGAAAGACATATTCGACGAACCGGCCGTGCGATCGGTGGCCGAGCGGCTTTCGGCTTTGCCGAATCCGGACGAAGCGTTCGCGCGGGCCATTGGGGCCGGCCCGGTCATTCTCGGTTTCATCGGCAGCGACGAGGCCGTTAGCGGCAAAATCGTGCGGCGCGCAGGAGCAGGCTTCGCCACCGCTGGCGACGATCCGAAATTGTTCGTGCCCCGTTTCAACGGCGCGCTTACCAGCCTCGATACGCTGCAGGCCGGCGGCAAGGGCATGGGTCACCTCAACTGGACGCCCGAAGGCGACCAGATCGTCCGCCGGCTGCCGCTTCTCATCAGCGTCGGCACGGAGCTATATCCATCGCTGGCGGCGGAGGCCCTGCGGGTCGGGCAGGGCGCCGGCAGCTACACGGTCAAGGCCTCCGGTGCCAGCGGCGAAGAGGCGTTCGGGCGTAAGTCCGGACTGACCAGCGTGCGCATCGGTCAGCTCGTGGTGCCGACCGACGCCGCCGGTCAGATGTGGCTGCGCTTCTCGCGCACCGACCGCCGCCGCTTCATATCGGTCCAGCGGCTGCTCGACGGCAAGGTCGAGAAATCAGAGATCGATGGCCGTGTGGTCCTGATCGGTACCAGCGCGGCAGGGCTGTTCGACCTTAGGGCGACGCCACTCGACGCAGCGGTGGCCGGGGTCGAAATTCACGCCCAGGCGATCGAACAACTGCTGTTGCAGCAGCATCTGGAACGCCCCGATTTCGCCAACGGCGCCGAACTGGTATTTCTGGTGGTGACCGGACTGCTGATGGGGGCTTTCGTGTACCTCGCCGGCGCCGCCTTGAGTGCATTTCTGGGCGCCGTGACGGTGGTGGTGGCGCTGGCCAGCTCCTGGTTTGCCTTCCGCAATCTCGGTTGGCTGTTCGACCCCGTTTACCCACTGATCACGCTGACCCTGACCTACCTCATCACCACCGCAGTTCTGTACTGGCGGACGGAAAAGGAGCGCAACCGGGTCCGCGATGCCTTCAAGCACTATCTGGCGCCGGCCATGGTGGAGGAGCTGGCGCGCAATCCCGGCAAGCTCAGACTCGGCGGCGAGTTACGCATGGTGACGCTGATGTTTTGCGACGTACGCGGCTTCACTGCTATTTCGGAGCTCCTCGACGCCGAACAGCTGACCCGGTTCCTCAATCGGCTGCTGACGCCGCTGACCAACGCCATCCTGGGCAACCGCGGCACCGTCGACAAGTACATGGGCGACGCGATCATGGCGTTCTGGAACGCACCGCTCGACGATCGCGAACACCAGCGCAACGCGGCGCTGGCAACCCTCGACATGCTGGCCCGTCTCGACGAACTCAACCAACAGTGGGCGGCGGAGGCGGCGGCGCGCGGGCACACCCACATACCGGTGCGGCTCGGCATCGGCCTCAACACGGCAGAATGCTGTGTCGGCAATCTCGGCTCCGATTTGCGCTTCGACTATTCGGTGATCGGCGACGGCGTCAACGTCGCCACCCGGCTCGAAGGCCAGAGCAAAGCCTACGGATTACAGAACCTGATCGGCGAGTCGACGGCGGTGGAGGCGGGCGACCTCGCCACTCTCGAGGTCGATCTGGTCAGCGTCGTCGGCCGCCTGGAGGCGACCCGCGTTTACACGCTGTTGGGCGACGGCGGCGTGCGGGCTACCCCTGCGTTCATGGCCCTGAAGGCGCGCCACGAGGCGATGCTGGCGGCCTATCGCGGCTGCCGCTTCGCCGAGGCCCGTGTGTTGCTGCAGGAGGCGCGCGGCCTGCCCGGCGCCGCGCCGCTGGCCAAGGTTTACGCGCTCTATGCCGATCGGATCACTGGTTTCGAAACCACGCCGCCACCGGCCGGCTGGACCGGCGTGACGGTGGCGGCGGAGAAGTGAGGAGCTTATCGGCTACCGGCGAAGATGCCCGACGCTATGTAGTTGTGATTGGTGCCGGCCGCCGCGGTGACCGGATTGGCTCTAACGGTGAACCCGCCGGCGACATCCCTCACCGGATCTGTCCGGCCCTGGAAGAAGGCGCCGTTGACGTTCATCGTCGCACCGGTCAGCGCGGTGCCACCCGTGCGCGGAATTTGCCCGGCGATGGATGACTGTCCGGCGGTGTTTGCCGCCCGGTTGAAACCGACGGTGCCGCCATAATTCACGCCGTCGAAATTGGTAACTGTCATCGTCGAGGCGTTCGGATTGCCGAAGTTGGCGCTGTACTGAAACGCTGCCGCATTGGTGTACTCGGCCCCGATCGAGCTGTTCCTGACGGTCCCGATCATATGGCCGTTGTAGGTCGCGGTGCCCACGGCTGGAATTTGTGCGGGGTCCGACAATCGGCCTGCGACCCACCAGCCGAGGTGCATCCGGTCACGCTCCTCCGAGCCATCGGCATTGGTTCGCGCATTATCCATCGACCAGGCACCCCAGCGCGTGTACTCGCAATTACACGGCGTGATCGCCGGGTTGAGCGTCGTCAATACTGCATCGCCATTGAACAGGCCGGAGGAGGCGAACGCTTGCCGGCTGCGTGCCAGCGTCTGGCCGTTGGCGGTGGAGATCTGAATGTTTGTCGCTTCATCGGCCGGGTTGGCAACCGCGTCGCGTGCGCCGAAGCGGGCATCGTCGATGTAGGTGCCACGTGAGCGTGGGGCGGTA
>JANOOW010000633.1:0-10944 GCA_031421555.1 Hyphomicrobiaceae bacterium
CCATAAAGCACTTTGATTCGCTCGGCTTCCGCAAGCGGGGTGCCGGTTGCGTTCATGATGTCGAAAGTCAGGTGATTACCGCCAATCGGAATACTGGCGGCGAATACGTCTTGATCGTCTGCAACGACTGCGATCGATGTCGTGCCCGCACCTATGTCGACGACGATGACGCCGCCGCGTAGTTCTTCCGCAGTCGCAACGCCGCGTGCACTGGCGATGCCGGCCGGTACGAAGCTTTCCGGCTGCAGGTAGCAGCGCTCGATCAGCAAACGCAGATTGCGAACAGCCGTCTCCTCAGCCGTCACCGCGTGCAGGTCAGCCGCCAGCATGCGGCCAGACATACCGCGCGGCTCCGCCAGGTTCGGCGAGGCATCGATGCGATAGGCGATCGTGTTGAGGTGGATCAGGGTGCGGCCGTCAGGCTGGGCATAGCGGCGCGCGCCGTCGATCATCCGGGCCATATCGTTATGGTGCACGACACCGTTGGCGGCCGGCGTGCTGGCTTCGAACCTCGATGATTGCAGTTGTCCACCGCTGATCGCGACATGCACGCCGTCGAGGGTGACGCGGGCTTGCCGTTCGGCTTGTGCGATTGCCGCCCGTATCGCTTGCTCGGCCTCTTCCATGTCGACCACGATGCCGGCCTTGACGCCGCGCGCGCGCTGATGGCCGAGCCCAAGCAAACGCGGCGGGGTGGTGTCACTGGCGATGAGGCAGCAGATCTTGCTGGTGCCGATGTCGAGCACGCCGACTGCGCCGCCTGGACTTGTGCGGGCGCGCGCATCTGCCGTTCTGCCGTCCCGTCCCATAGGTTCACCCAGCCTTAAAGCTGGCGCCCGGCCGGATGATGATCCGCCGCAGCAGCGTCAAGTCGATCGTCCGGGCGTCGACGTCCAGGAGGCGGCCACCGGCACGCGGTTCGACCAGCATCGACAGCGCCGCCGCATCCGCTCCGGGCGGCAGCTCGACAGTTGTGTTCCCTTGAAGGAACAGGCGCCAGCGGCGGCCAGCGATGCGCTCGGCGTGCAGAAACCGGCTCCAGATTCCGGGAAAGCCCGCCACCAAATCCAGCAACCGTGTTGCATCTTCGGCGGCATCCTGGCCCTCGACGCGGGGCAGCTCAAGGGTGGATGTATTGCCGATCGTGGACAGTTCGCGGCCGCTGCGATCAATCAGCACGTCGCGCTCGCCGCGCCGCCAGACAGCGAAAGGCGTGCGCTCGGTGACGGTGATCGCGACCTCGTTCGGCAGTCGCCGTTCGATGGTGGCGCTGGCAATCCACGGCAGACGTTCGATGCGGGCGCGTACCGCCGCCGTATCGAGCACGAGTACCGAGTGCACGTTTGCCAGGTCGACGGCATCCAGAATGTCGGCATCGCTTTGCAGGCGGTGGCCAGACAAAGTGACCTGGTCGATTCCAACGCCCGCCTGCCAGGCCAGCTGGTCGAGCCGCGCCAGCATTGTTTGAGGCGGACCCGCCGGGGCGTCGTCGCCTTCAGGTTGCAACAGACCGGGCGGTGCGGCGAGGATAGCGAGGCCGCTCAAGACGGCTGCGATCGCCGCAAGGCTCGCCCAACGTCCGCGCCATGTGCGATCAGTTTGCCGCGCACGGCCAGCCGGCAAAGATCGCGCGGGCATTTGGCGCTGCGGGCGCGGCGCTGGCCAGTGGTGGGATGGTGTCGGCACCTTCGCAATCCCGCTGATGAGAGCCCGCGCTTTGGCACGCGCCCATCAGCCTTCGACCGGATTGGTTAATTATTCGTTTACGGCATACGCGCCAGGCGGCCCGCAGCTTACATCGGCGTGCCGATGACGAGGGTCCAGAACGTCTTGAATTCCGACTTGGGCTCCTGCACCAGGGCGATGCCCATGTGCTCGGCGTCAGGCAGCAGCAGGTTCTTGTTGTGGCCGGGGCTTTCTTGCCAACCCTTGAACACTTCCTCGATGTTCGTCTGGCCGGTGCCGACATTCTCAGCGGCGAGGCGGGCGTTATAGCCGCTGCGTTTCACCCGGTCCCATGGGTTGGAGCCGTCGGAACCATAGTGAGAAATGCGATCCCACTTGGCCAGGTCCTTCGAATGGTTCTTGGCTGCATTCGCCAACTCTGTGTTGAGCTTGACCGGTTTTAGACCTTTCGCCTTGCGATACGCGTTTACCAGGTCGCGCGCGCGTTCCGCCTCGAGCTTGGTCTGCGTATAGTCGCGATCGGCCAGCGCACCCGATGGCGCCTTCTCGAAAGATCCCTTCGGCGCCTGGTCGATGCTGGCCATGCGCACGCCAGCGACGGCTGGTTGTGTGCGATCGACGGCCGGCTCCCCGCCCAATGCGGTGGCATCGCGGCGCTTCAAAGCGGCAGCTGCCGGAGGATTCTCGGCAACGCCCGAAGATATGGCGCTAGAGCCGAGGCTGCACCCGGGTATCAACAACGCCAAGGCGATTGGCAGAACTACGCGATACATACAGAACACTCCCGCCACGGTCTCATACAGGACACGTGGATAAGATTGCGTAAACCAATTAACCAGCCGTTAAAAACAGCTTAAATGAAACTGTTTTGCCGGATACGATAAGCGTCCCCATGGCGCCTACTCGCACTTAAAGTAGGCCTCAGAACGGTGTCCTCATTTTGACCGGGTGAGGGCAGAGCGGTGGCGCAGCCCTTCTTGATATTGATCGTTAACGCCAGCTGCATCCCGTGGCGGGCAGATCGTCTAACTATTGTGGAACAATGACAGCTCACCGTGTACCCATCGTGCTGGTTGCCGCCGCCGCACTCGTCGACCAGGACAATCGGGTCCTTCTTGCACAACGCCCGGTTGGCAAGCCGATGGCCGGCCTATGGGAATTTCCCGGCGGCAAGGTCGAAGACGGCGAGACGCCGGAGGAAGCGTTGGTGCGCGAGTTGATGGAGGAACTTCACATCGAGGTTTGCCTCACCTGCCTGACGCCCTACACCTTTGCGAGCCACCGCTACGAGACGTTCCACCTGCTGATGCCGCTCTATATCTGCCGCAACTGGGAGGGCGATCTCACGCCGCGCGAAGGCCAGGCCATCGCCTGGGTGCGGCCGCACCGGCTATCGGAGTATTCGATGCCGGCCGCCGATGCGCCGTTGATCCCGTTCCTGCGCGATCTGCTCGGCTAGCCGGGCTCGTCGCCCGTTTTCAGTTCCGGCACGCCGAGTGCATCGGCGAGGCGCGTTTGGGCGGAACCCGGCTGCAAGGGCTTTTGTTGGCTTTCGTGCGGGCACCAGCCGGTCATCGTCAGGATCTCGAATGTCGCCGTCACCCGGCCGTCGGGCCGCGCGAACCGCTCCGTATAAATCTCGACCGCGCGCATGAGTGTCGCGCGTCGTAGGGGCTGGCGCCGCCGTTCGACCAGCATGTTGCCGGCCCCCATGTTGCGGATTTCGCGCATCAGATGGAGCGGCGTTTGGTAGGCCACCGTCACGATGTCGGCATCGACGACAGGCAAGGCGAACCCGGCGCGTTGCAGCAGGGTGCCAAGATCGCGCACGTCGGCGAATGGTGCGACGCGTGGGCTGACCCCACCTTCGATCTCGGCCTCGGCTGCAACGAACGCCTCGCGGAGTTCCCGCAGCGTCGAACCTCCAATCAGTGCACCCAGGAACAATCCGTCGGGTTTCAGGCAGCGCCTGATCTGCACGAGCACGCCGGGCAAGTCGTTGACCAGTTGCAGGCTGAGGCCCGACGCCACGAGGTCGAAGGTTGCCTCGTGAAAGGGCAGTGCTTCCAGCTCGACCAGCACGCGGGGCGGCCGGCACTGCGCCAACATACCAGGCGAGGTGTCCGCGCTGATTACGGTTTCGACGCCCGGGCGCCCGGCAAGCATCCGGCCGATCACGCCGTGATGACTGCCAAGATCCAAATTGGCCGCAAATTGACGTCTGACGACATCCAACCGCCCGGCGAAATCGACACTCACCCGTTGCAGCAGGAAATCGTGCGCTGCGGCATGACCGCTCGCGCGCTCGCGCTGGCGCAGCAATTGCTGGCTGTCGAAGATCGAAGGGGCGTGGCTCATATCTTCCCGGTCAATAAACGGTGCGAAAGACGCCGGGCACACCGGTACCATCCTAGCTGGTCACGATACCACGAGCGTGCAAGGCGTGGATAAGTCCACCCTCTTTTCCGCGAAGACATGTGATGTCCGATCCAAGTTCCACCGGTAAACCGGGCCGTCTTGGGCTCGCCCTCCAGCAAACCCTGTCTACCGCGTGGAGGGGTGCGGCCGACTTCCTGCTGCCGCCGCTATGTTTGGGGTGCCATAAGCCGCTGGGCGGGCACGATGCACTGTGCGCGGCGTGCTGGCGCAGCATCGACTTCATTCGTGCGCCATTGTGCGACCGCCTCGGCATACCGATGCCCTATGCAACGGGCGGGATCGTGGTGTCCGCCGCAGCCTTGGCTGACCCACCGCGGTACGATCGAGCGCGCGCCGCAGCGCATTTCACCGGCGTCGTCCGCGAGCTCGTGCACAAGTTCAAGTATGCCGACCAACACGATAGCCGCCGCCTGTTGGGCCGCTGGCTGTCGGCGGCTGGACACGAATTACTGGCAGATGCGGATCTCCTGGTGCCGGTCCCCTTGCACCGGTCACGGCTGCTGTCCCGCCGCTTCAACCAAGCTGCCATGCTGGCGCACGAGGTTTCGCGTCTGCATAATGTTCCCTGTGATCCGCAAGCGCTCGTTCGTATCAAAAAGACGCCGCAACAGGTGGGCCTTACCCGGGATCAACGGCAGCGCAACATGTCGGCCGCCTTCAGCGTGCCCGCATCCGCCATCGGCGCGATAGATGGCCGCCACATCGTGCTGATCGATGACGTCATCACGACCGGCGCAACGATCGATGCCTGCGCGCGGGCCTTGAAGGCTGCGGGGGCCGCCCGCGTGGACGTACTCGCTGCGGCAATCGTGACCGGAGATCGGATTGCTTAAGTACCTCAAGAGACGTGGCTTCTCTCGCAACCGCCAATCGGTTATCCTATCCCCTTAAACCTTTCGGCCAGCGTTGGATTCATGTCACCCGTCACAATTTACACGACCGCGCTGTGCCCCTACTGCGATATGGCCAAGCAATTGCTGGCTCGCAAAGGCGTGCCGTTCTCCGAGATCGACGTGACCGGCAGATCGGATTTGCGCGATGAGATGCGGCGCAAGGCTGGTGGCCGCAACAGCGTGCCGCAGATTTGGATCGGCGAGACACACGTTGGCGGATGCGACGACCTCTATGCGCTCGATCATCAAGGCAAACTTGAAGTATTGCTGAAGGCGAAGTAGTCCGCGAACGCGGACCACGGATAGAAGGCAGGCTCGACATGGATGCGAAAACAATGGCCCCGTCAAAGGCGTTTCCAAAATTTCGCGCCGGTCTGTGTCAGATGACTACCGGGCCGGATGTCGCAGCCAATCTGGAGGCGGCCTCTAAGCTCATCCGCGAGGCGGTGGCGGCCGGCGCCGAATACGTTCAAACGCCCGAGATCACCACGCTGATGGAGACCGACCGGGCGAAGCTGTTCGTTGCGACCCGCCCGGAGCAAGGTAACCCGGCGATCGCTCATTTCCGCGGGCTTGCCCGCGAACTCAAGATCTGGCTACACGTCGGCTCGATGGGCGTCGCCATCTCGCCCGGGAAAATCGCCAATCGGGCAATCCTCATTTCGCCCGAAGGCGTGGTCACCGCGCGCTACGACAAGATCCACATGTTCGACGTCGACCTGCCAAACGGCGAAAAATATCGCGAAAGCCGCAACTTCGCGCCCGGCGATACCGCCGTGCTGGCAGACCTGCCGTGGGGCAAGCTGGGGCTGACGATCTGTTACGACATGCGTTTTCCCGGACTGTATCGCGCTCTCGCGCATGCCGGCGCGACGATGATCGCAGTGCCGGCGGCGTTCACGGTGCCAACCGGCAAGGCACATTGGCATACGCTGTTGCGGGCACGCGCGATCGAGACGCAATGCTTCGTCTTCGCAGCCGCCCAGGCGGGCACGCACGCCAATGGCCGTCAGACCTTCGGCCATAGTCTTGTGATCTCGCCGTGGGGCGAGATTCTGGCGGAGGCAGATGGTGTTCATCCAATGGTCATCACCGCGGATATAGACTTAGCCCTGGTCGACGAGGCACGGTCCCGCGTGCCATCGCTCACGCACGATCGCGCGTTTACCGTAGTGCAGCCGCAAGCGCACAAGGACATCAAGGCCGCATCATGATTCGTTACCGGTTGAATTGCGATAACGAGCACGCATTCGAGGCGTGGTTCGCGAGCAGCAAGGGCTATGAGAGTCAAGCCAAGCGCGGTCTTGTCGCCTGTCCCGAGTGCGGCTCGACGGCCGTCGAAAAGGCGATCATGGCGCCAAGCGTCGGCACCAAGGGCAACAAGAAGCAGGATCTCGCGCCCCTGAAGGCTGCCAATAACGAAGCGGCGCGGCAGTCGCCCACGCATGCCGAATTGCTGGCACTCATGCGTCGCGTGCGTGCCGAAGTCGAAGCCAAGGCCGAGTACGTGGGGCCAAACTTTGCCGAGGAAGCGCGCAAGATCCACTACGATGAGACCGAGGCGCGCGGCATCTATGGCGAAGCCTCGATGGAAGACGCGGCGGAGTTGCAGGAAGAGGGTATCGAGTTCCTCCCCTTGCCGCGCCTCCCCGAAGAGCAAAACTGATCGCGGGGTGGCGGCTGGGAGCGTCTCGTGCTCATACCCGGCCTTGTCGAGTTTTTATGCCACAACTTCATAAGCAATCTCCCCCTTCTCGTCATGACCGCGCGACCACTTGGAAGTCCCCTTGCGGGGAAGGCGGTCATCCACGACAACGAGCCGATGGGCGGTTTTGCTGAAAGTTGAAGTCGTTGCAGCCTTCGCGCTTGTATCCCCACGACCCTTGCTGATGCTTGCCGGGGATGACCGCGCAATGCAGGCCGTCGGATTCGAGCGCTGTATCTGCAGGTTTCGCGGTCTACAGTCGGTCACGCATTTTCACCTCGACCGAGGACACCTGCATGCAGACCGCCAGCGATCACATACTCTACAGCGTGCGCGATGGCGTGGGACACGTGACGCTGAACCGGCCGGCCAGCCGCAACGCGCTCACGTTCGAAATGTATGCACGGCTGGCCGGGATCTGCTCGACCATTCCCACCGATGGTTCGGTGCGCGCGCTCATCATATCGGGTGCCGGCGACAAGGCGTTCGCCGCAGGTACCGATATCTCTCTCTTTAAAGATTTCAACTCGCCCGAGCAGGGCCTAGCCTACGAGAAGGCGGCGGACGTCAACTTCTCGGCCATCGAGGCCTGCCCAGTGCCGACCATTGCCGCGATTGCCGGAGCGTGCACTGGCGGCGGCGCTGGCATTGCCGTGTGCTGCGACCTCAGACTCGCATCCGCTGATATGAAATATGGGTTCCCGATTGCGAGGACGCTTGGCAACTGCCTGTCGGCTGCGACGCTGGCACGCCTCGTCAGCGCTATCGGCGAACCTCGTGTTGTGGACCTGATATTCACCGCCCGTTTGATGCAGGCGGATGAGGCGCATCGCATCGGGTTGGTCAACGAGATACTTCCCGATCACGCCACGCTGATGGCACGGGCACAGGCGCTGGCCGATCAAATCAAGGGGCAGGCGCCTCTGACGATGACCGTCACCAAGACGTTGTTACGCCGGATGCGCCAGCGGGAACGGCCGGTCGAAGACAACGACTTGATCGCAAAGGTGTACACAAGTGCGGATTTTCGCGAGGGCCTGACAGCGTTTCTCGCCAAGCGGCCGGCCCAATGGACCGGAAAATAGTGCTACGCGGTGCGCGATTGACCGTCGGCAAACAGGCCCGTGCGCAGATCGAGGTCGACGAGGCGGCGGCGGTCGTCATTCTCGGCGAGCAAATGCACATGAACTTCGCACGCGCCAAGCTTGGCGCCGCGCATGCGAATCTCCGCCAAATTCAGCGATGTGGCGACACTCGTCGTGCGGCCGACATGCAGCACTTTTCGGCGGCCGCTGTCGTCACGCCCTACAAGCACGTAGTTGGATGCCGGCAGTTCCGGGCACTCGATCAGGCTGTAAATATGATGGACGTAGCGATCGCCGCTGGCGCCGCTCCAGAAGCAAAAGTCGCGGGCATCCGCCGTCGTCGCAGCGGCCGTTCGGTCCGCCACCGATGACGCGATCAAATTTGCACGGCAGGCGTTGCGATAGTCCGATAGATTGAAGACGGTTGCACTCATGACATCACACTCGAACCACACCACGACTAAAGTCCTAACGCCTCTAGTCCGGATAAGGTTCAGCCTGTCTCTACTTTTCAGCTAAAATGTGACGGATTACGACGTTTGAGCCCGCTTCGTTGTGGGCATAGTTAATGCCGCATGAGCTGATTAACCGGCAAGCATTGGATCCTGCTCGGTCGTTGGTTTCGGTCTGGCGGCAGCGCCCTCGACCGGTTTCACGCGGATCGCCGTCAGCTTGTTACGGCTTTTACGCAGAATCTCGAATCGAAAGCCGTGAAACGTAAAGGCTTGGCCAGCCTCGGGTATCGTCTGGGCCTCGTGAATGACGAGCCCGGCGACGGTGGTAGCTTCTTCGTCGGGTAACTCCCACGCCATATGCCGGTTCAGGTCGCGGATGGCGACGGTACCGTCGACGTTGACCGATCCATCCGCCTGCGGCCGGATCGCGGTATCGCCGGTGTCGTGTTCATCGGCGATCTGGCCGACGATCTCCTCCAGAATGTCTTCGAGCGTGATCAATCCTTGCACCTCGCCGTACTCGTCGACGACGAGTGCGAGCTGCGCCTTGCGCTTGAGAAACTGGTTGAGCTGCACCTTCACACCCGTGGTGTCCGGCACGAACCACGGCTCGATGGCAAAGCTCATGATGTCGAGCTTGGCAATGTCCCAGTTGGCTTTGGCGGCCGCTGCCAGCAAATCCTTGGTGTGCAGGATGCCAACGATGTTTTCCGCCTCGTCTTTCCAGATCGGCACGCGCGAGTACTGGCTTTTCAGCACATCGTCGATGACCTTGTGCGGCGGATCGTCGGCATCGACCGTCTCCATCTTGGTGCGGTGGACCATGATGTCGAGCACCTGCAGGTCGCGCAGATCGAGCACACCGCCCAGCATGTTGGCATCGCCACGCCCCATCGCGCCCTCCTTTTCGGAGAGTTCGATGGTGCCGCGCAATTCCTCGCGCGCCGCCAGAATGTTCGACTTATCGTCGGCCTTGTTCGGCGTGAGCTTGAGCAGTAGGCGGACGATGACCTGTATCGCGCCTGTCACCGGCGTCAGCAGATAGATCGTTGCATTCATGAACGGTGCCACCGCGAGCGCAGTGCGGTCGGGAGAGGACATTGCGAACGTCTTCGGCAGCACGGCGGAGAAGATGACAATCAGAACGGTCACCACGGCTGTGGCGTAGGCGACGCCCGCCGGTCCGAACAACGACAGGCCGAGGCTCGTCGCCAGCGAGGCGGCGAGTACGTCGACGAGTGTATTACCCAGCAGCACAGCGCCAATCATTTTCTCGGGCTCGGATAGCAGCCGGTTGACCAGCTTGGCTTGCTTGCTGCCCTCCTGGTCAAGGGCATGCATGCGCGCGCGCGATGCGGCGGTCAGTCCGGTTTCGCTCATGTTGAAGAAACCGGAAAGCGCCAACATAACGATGATCGCCACAACGGTAAGCGCGATTTCGAAGCTCATGATTGCGGCCTTTGCCACCTGATCTGTCACCGGACACGTGTGTCCGGTGCGGCATTCCCGCAACGGCAGTATCAGGCTTCCCGCAGTGCGCACAACCCTGTATTGGGTGCCGGTACGTACAAACCGGAGCCGCTCAGCTGGCGTAGCGGGTGCCGTCCACCGAACAGCGAGGTTGTTATGCAACTCAAGGGAAAAACAGCAATCGTCACCGGGTCGACGTCAGGTATCGGTCTGGGTATAGCGCATGCATTGGCAGCACATGGTGCCAATATCGTCATGAACGGGCTTGGCACCGAAGCTGAGAATGCAGCGGCGATTCAAGCTATCGCAGCGCACGGCACGCGCGTCGCCTTCGATCCCGCGAACATGATGCGCAACAATCAGATCGCCGACATGGTGACCAAGTGCGAGAAGGATTTCGGCAGCGTCGATATTCTCGTCAACAACGCCGGTATTCAGCACGTCGCACCGATCGAAGAATTCCCGATCGAGAAATGGGATGCGATTATCGCGATCAATCTGACATCCGCATTTCATGCCGTGCGCACCGCGCTGCCGGGCATGAAGGCGCGCAAGTTCGGCCGCATCATAAACATGTGCTCGGCCCATTCGCTCATCGCCTCGCCTTTCAAGGTGGCTTACGTCGCAGCCAAGCACGGTCTTGCCGGCTTCACCAAGGTGGTGGCGCTGGAGACGGCAACGTTCGGCGTCACGTCGAACGCCATCTCGCCGGGCTTCGTGTGGACCCCGCTCGTCGAGAAGCAGATCCCGGATCTGGCGAAGTCCAAGGGTATCACTGAGGAGGCGGCCAAACTGGAGCTGCTCGCCAAGCAGCCGAGCCAGCAGTTCGTTACCATCGAGCAGGTGGCCGAACTCGCGCTGTTCCTGGCCGGTCCCGGAGCTGCGTCGATCACCGGTGCCAACTACTCGATCGATGGCGGCTGGACCGCTGAGTAGCACGCCCTCAAACACGAGTTAGGATATCAGCCGATGATCAAGATCAACGTCGCGCTGCAAGGTGGTGGCAGCCACGGCGCCTTCACGTGGGGGGTGCTCGACCGGTTGCTCGCCGACGAGCGCATCGAGATCGAAGCCGTGTCGGGCACTAGCGCTGGCGCGATGAACGCCGTCGTCATGGCCGAGGGGCTCGTCGAGGGCGGCCGCGAGAAGGCGAAAATCCAGTTGCGTGATTTCTGGCACCGGATCGGCTACCGCGTTCCATCATCGAAAAC
>JANOOW010000634.1:0-5362 GCA_031421555.1 Hyphomicrobiaceae bacterium
CGGCGAAGCACCCTGGTACTTCATCGAGATGAACACGCGGCTGCAAGTCGAGCATCCGGTAACCGAGGAGATCACCGGCCTCGATCTTGTCGAGTGGCAACTGCGGATAGCGGCGGGCGAGAAACTACCACTCAAGCAGCCGGACATTCACATGCATGGCCATGCCATCGAAGGGCGGCTGTGTGCGGAAGATCCAGCGCGCGACTTCATGCCGAGCGTTGGACGCATCGATCTGTTTGCGCCAACCGAACACGAAGGCTTGCGCCTGGAAACCGGTATCGAGACCGGCGCAGAGATTTCGCCGTACTACGACTCGATGATCGCCAAGCTGATCGGCTTTGGGCCCGATCGAGAAACGGCAATCGACAATCTGATTACAGGCCTCGAAGAACTCGAAGTGCTGGGACCGAAGACCAACGCGGCATTCCTGACGCGGTTGCTCGAACATTCCGATGTTGTCGATGCCATCATGGATACCGGATTTATCGCGCGCGAAATCGAGCGGTTGACCAGCGTCGATGGGCCGGAACTGAAACGCGGCATCGGCGCAGCCGTCGTGCAATTGCTGGCCAAACGCAGAGCGGCACTGACGCACGATGACGACACCGATCCCTGGGCGGCTGCCGATGCCTTCCAGCTCGGGCCGGCACGGAGCCAGTCGTTCCCGGTGTTGGTCGACGGTGCGCCACGCGATGCGCGGATCGAGTGGATCGCGCCAGGGGTCGTGGTGGTCGAGGGCGACAGCGCACATCGCCTGGACGAAGATCTGTTCTCCACCTACGCTGGCGATCGTGCGTACGCATGGGCGGAGAATGTGCGCTATGCCGTGGCGTGGCCGACGTACGATATCGATGCCATCGCCGACGGCGCCAGCCTCGATATCATTCGAGCGCCGATCAACGGACGGCTGGCGAAAATTCTTGTTAGCGAGGGGCAGGCGGTGACCAAAGGCGACAAGATCGCGATCGTCGAGGCCATGAAGATGGAGCACATCCTGCATGCGGCGCGCGATGGCACGATCGCCCGGATCGCGGCCAAGGAAGGCGCGCAGCTGACACAAGGTACGCTCATCGCTTCTCTCACGGAGATTTGAGCCGTGTCGGGTTCTGATGCTTCAGCCATCGAGTTGCCGGTCGGCGCGGCGCGCGGCTGGCGGGTCGGTGCGCTGGTCGCGCCGGCGACCCTGTTCGTGGCGATCGGGCTGTTGATCCCGGTCGCTATCCTATTCCGCTATAGCCTGAACGCGTTCGTGCCCGGCAAATTCATGGTCGAGGCACTGACGCCCGGCAACTACGTGCGCTTTTTCACCGATCCGTTTTATCTGAACATCCTGTGGCGCACTTCACGGGTTGCGTTCGCGACGACGCTGATCTGCCTGATCCTCGGGTTTCCGCTCGCCTACGTCCTGGCGCGCATGCAATCGAGCCGTAAAAACCTCGTCATCATGCTGGTCGTGCTGCCACTGTTCGTTGGCAATGCGGTGCGGGCGGCGGGATGGATGGTGGCCTTCGGCTCGAAGGGCTTCATCAACGGCGGCCTGATGGGCGCGGGTATCATCTCGACACCGATCGAGATCATGTACACGGAACTCGCCGTCGTCATCGGCATTGCGGCGGTCAACCTGCCGTTCATGGTGCTGACGCTCAGCAGCGTAATCGAGGGCATCGACCGGGCGGTCGAGGAGGCAGCCTTCAGCCTAGGCGCCAATCCGTGGACGATGTTCCAGCGCGTGCTTGTGCCGCTCGCGATGCCGGGCATTCTCGCCGGCACGATCTTGACCTTCATCCTGGCGATGAATGCGTACGCGACGCCGGTGCTACTCGGCGGCCCGAAGTTTCAGACCATGGGGCCGCTCGTCTACAACCAGTTCGCGCAGCAGAATAACTGGCCGTTCGGCGCCGCGATCTCGTTCATTCTGATGGCGGCAACGCTGATCCTGACTGCCGCCGCAAACATCCTCATTCAACTGAGGTACCGGCGCTGAGCGCCGCCGTTCTCGCACGGGGTAGGGGCAGCCACGCAGGCTGAGCATGCAAAGGCTGCTTGCCGCATTACTCATCTGGTGTGATCATCGCGGCTTGCGTAACTCAATCCGCGCAAACAAGAAATATCGGACGCAACGTCGTCTCAAGCCAAACCGGAGGACATCCATGCGATCGAGATTGATGGCGCTGCCAGCAATTGCAGCACTCGCATTCACAGTAACAATAGCCGCCGATGCGCGGTCGCCGAATGTCAATCCGCTGACCGAGGGCACGCCCGATCAGGTCGGCATGTCGGCACCGCGGCTGGACAAGATCACCCAGGCGCTGAGCAAGGAAATCGCCGACAAGAAGTTGCCGGGTGCTGTCGTGATCGTCGCGCGGCGTGGCAAGATCGTCTATCAGAACACGTTCGGCGTGCTGTCGCCCGAGCGCGACAAGCCGATGCCGGTCGATGCGATCTTCCGCATCTACTCGATGACCAAGCCGATCATGTCGGTCGGACTGATGACGCTGGTCGAAGATGGCCGCGTGCAGCTGACCGATCCGGTGTCGAAGTTTCTGCCGGCGTTCAAAGACATGAAGGTCGCGACGGCGTCAGGCGAAGCCGCCCTCGACCGGCAAATGACGATCCAGGATATTCTGCGCCACACAGCCGGTTTGCCCTATGGCGAAATCACCAAGAACGAGAAGGTGAAAGAGGGCCTGATCCAGGCCGGCATTTTGAAAAAAGATAAAGAGTTCGATAGCCGGGACATGACCGGGGAGGAGCAGGTTGCGCGGCTGGCGAAAGTGCCGCTGGTCCATCAGCCGGGTACGACGTGGGAGTACAGTCTCGCGGTCGACGTGCAAGGCCGCGTGATCGAGGCCGTGACAGGAAAACGCGCCGGAGACTATCTGGACGAGCGGATTTTTCGCCCGCTAAAAATGGTCGATACCGGCTTCTGGGTGCCGGAAGCGAAGATCGATCGGCTGGCCAGCGGTTTCGCCAAGGATCCGGCAAGCGGTAACAGCTACCCGTTGATCGACGTCAGCAAGCAGCCGGGCAACGACTCGGGCGGCGCTGGTGGCGTATCGACGGCCGCCGACTATCTCCGGTTTGCCCAGATGCTGCTCAACGGCGGCGCACTCGATGGTGCACGCATCCTGGCGCCGTCGACGATCAAGCTGATGACGTCGGACCACCTCGCGGGCGCGGCGAGCAATCCGCAGATGCCGGGTGAACTTCTCCTTGGCACGAAGGGTTACACCTTCGGCCTGGGGTTCGCAGTGCGGATGGCCGACGGCATCGCCGGGGTACCGGGATCAGCCGGCGATTTCATGTGGGCCGGGTATGCGGGAACATATTTCTGGGTCGATCCAGTTGAAGAGATTGTCGCCGTCTACATGACGCAAGCGCCAAGCCCGGTTCGCGCATCGTACCGCAAACTGATCAAGCAACTCGTCTATCAAGCGATCTTGCAGTGAGTTAGCGCGAGGCGGCGCACGAAGCGTCGCCTCAGTAGCCGCGTGCCCGATCGACAAGATTCGGCAGCGGCTCCCCGCGCTTTTGACGGTTGACCTGATCGATCAGGTAACGGGCGATCGCGCGCGGATCGCTCTCGGCTGCGATGTGGGGTGTCAGAACGACGCGCGGATGTGCCCACACCGGGCTCGTCGCCGGCAGCGGTTCGGTCGAGAACACGTCGAGTGACGCCGCGTACAGCGTGCCGGCATCGAGGCAGCTCAGAATATCGTCCTCGATTTGCAAGCCACCGCGACCAGCATTGATCAATACGGGGCCCGGCAAGATCTTCGGACGCCCGAGCTTGGCCAGCAGCTGCGCGTTGATGATGCCGCGCGTGTCAGGGGTCAGCGGCAGTAGCGAGACGAGAATGTCCGTCGCGTTCAGAAACGCATCGAGACCATTCGCGCCCGCAAAGCACGTGACGCCGGTGACCGCGCGTTCGGTGCGTGTCCAACCGTTGAGCTTGTAGCCGAGCACGCCAAGCGCCTTGGCGCATGCTTGACCGAGCACGCCGAGTCCCATGATGCCGACGGTTAGTTCGTGTGCTGCAGGCTCCGGCAAATACGCCCAGTTCCGGTCGCGTTGCTGGTCGCGCAGTTCAATCATCCGGCGATGGTGGAACAGCACGTTCGCCGCAACGAACGACACCATGCGTCCAGTCAGGTCCTGGTCCACGAAGCGAACCACCGGCACGTCCGGCAAGGCGGGGTCCTTGAACAGGTGATCGACACCGGCGCCGACCGATACGATCAGTTCGAGATTCGGGAATTTGGCCAACTCGCCAGGCGGCGGTCCCCAGGCGAGCGCATAGCGGACGTTGGCGTTGCCGGTCTCCGGCCAAACACGAAAATCGAAGTTTGGGTCCGCGGCGCGAATGCCCTCCGCGAAAGTCTCGCTACGTGCCGTTCCGATTATCAGCGTCGTCATTGCGTTTCGGTCCTGCTCAGGTGGAGACCGCCGCGCGATGCGCGACTTTCAGATCGAACGCGGCCGCCAGCAGAGCCTTCGTGTACTCGGTCTTCGGCGTCTCGAAGATTGCCTGCGCGGCACCCTCCTCGACGACCTTGCCGTTACGCAGCACGATGACATAATTGCACAGCGCCCGCACCACCCGCAGGTCATGGCTGATGAACAGGTAGCTCAGGTCGCGTTTCACCTGCAGGCCACGTAGCAGATCGACGATTTGCGCCTGCACACTCATGTCGAGCGCGCTCGTCGGCTCGTCCAGCATGATGAACTTTGGCTCCAGCACCATGGCGCGCGCAACGGCAATACGTTGACGCTGGCCGCCGGAGAATTCGTGCGGATAACGATCCTGCGTTTCGGGGTCGAGGCCGACCTCCTTCAACGCTTGGCTCACGCGCGCGCGCCGTTGCTGCTCGTTGAGCGACTTGTCCTGGATCAGCAAACCCTCTTCGATGATCTGGCTGACCGACAAGCGTGGCGACAACGACCCGAACGGATCCTGGAATACGATCTGCATTTCGCGCCGGAGCGGGCGCATCTTGTTGGCGTCGTAGCCGTCGATGCGATTGCCGAGATACAGGATCGGCCCGTTCGACGAGATCAGCCGCAGGATCGCTAGTCCGAGCGTGGTCTTGCCGGATCCACTTTCGCCGACAACGCCGACGGTCTGGCCCGCGCGCAACTTTAGCGAGACGCCATCGATCGCCTTCACGTGATCGACGGTCCGGCGCAGGAAGCCTTTGCGGATCGGAAACCAGACTTTCAAATCCTGCGTCTCGACAACGACCCGAACTTCCCCGAAAATGGCAAGATCGAGTTTGTGATGTTGGGTGGGACATAGGGGAAATAGGGAGGTGAGGAAGTGGGGATTATCATTTTTCAATCGCCTGCACAAATAAACCCCACC
>JANOOW010000635.1:0-10526 GCA_031421555.1 Hyphomicrobiaceae bacterium
GGGTTGCAAGCTAACAGGCCACTGTCAGCGCTTGAAAAGGCCGCACCCGGCACGGGGCGCGAACCAATACGACGCCTAACCCACTGAAATTACTGGTGCCGGCAGAGAGGATTGAACTCCCGACCTTCCGTTACAAATACGAACGTACAAACCATTACTGCCATCGTTGCGTCGCTCGATGAATTTCATGATCTCTCAATCTCTCAATCCTGATTGCCTAATCTTTGCCACTCCAGTGCACGATGCGGCTTTCGATCGCACGAACCGCCCGGTCTAGCCCATAGCCAAGTGCCGCCATGATCAGAACACCTACCAGCACGACGTCAGTCGAAAGAAACTCGGCTGCTGTCAGTGCCATCCAGGCTATCCCATCCGAAGTCGCGGTCAGTTCGGCGCCGACCAGCATCGTCACGCCGATCGAGATCGCCATGCGTATACCGGTAAAGATGCCTGGCAGGCTTGCCGGCAGCACGACGCGTGAGAAGATTACCCAAGGGCTCGCACCTAACGCTTGCGCGGCCTGGATTTTCTTGGTGCTGATCGACCGCACCGCTTGCATGGATGCAATCGCGATCAACGGCAGAACGGGCGCCGCAATCACCACCACCTTCGACAAATTGCCGATACCGAACCAAATCAGAAACAACGGCAGTAGTGCGAGCTTTGGGATCGGCCTGATTGCCTGGATTGGCGGCTCGAACACCGCGCGGATCGGACGGCTCATTCCCATCAGCAGTCCGAGCGGGACGCCGATAACGACGCATGCCGAGAACGCAATGGCGAAGCGGTTGAAACTCACCGTCACATGGTGCAACAGGCTACGCCCCTGGTAGCCCTGCTGCGTCAGTCGAATGAACGTCTCCACCACATCGACGGGAGACGGCAGGAAAATCGGCTTGATCAGCGGCGCCCATAATCCCGAACCGGTCACTGCGGCCCACAAAGCCAGGATGCTACTGAAGGTAACGACGGTCAGCCAGCGATCGCGGCGGTCTTCACGGCGTTCCAGGGCGACCTCCTCCACCCCAAGGACTGTGGCCCGGGCATCGGTCCTGGACATTAAAAACGAGCCTCCATGCTTTGGGCGGCTTGCGATTCCGACCGCAGCAATTGCACGATCTGCCGCTTGGCCGCTGTGAATTCCGGCGTCGCCGCCACCAACGGGTCGGGGTTCTCGCTGAAACGTGAGCGAAATGCCGCCTTGATGCGGCCGGGCCTCGCGGTCATGACCACAATGTGTGTCGCCAGGAACAGGGCCTCCTCGATTGAGTGAGTGATCCACAGGATCGTCTTTCCAGTACGGCGCCAGATATTGCGGATCTCCTCCTGCAGCAATTCGCGAGTCTGTTGATCGAGTGCCGCAAAGGGTTCGTCCATCAACAGGATCTCCGGATCGTTGGCCAATGCCCGCGCGATGCCAACCCGTTGCTGCATGCCGCCAGAGAGCTGGTAGGGATACTTGGCGGCAAAGGCAGAAAGTCCCACGAGGTCGAGCAGCGTCGCCGCCTGTTCTCGCGCCCTCGCAACCGGCACGCCTTGCGCACGCGGCCCAAAGGCGACGTTCTCCAGCACGTTCATCCAGTTGAACAGGGCGCCTTGTTGGAAAACCACGCCGCGCTCCGCGCCGGGCCCGGTGATCGGCCGGCCATCGAGCAGAACGCGACCTGACGTCGGCCGCTCGAATCCGGCTGCGATGTTCAGCAGCGTTGTCTTGCCGCAACCCGACGGCCCGACCACGCAGAGGAAATCGCCTTTGCCGACATAGAGGTCGATCGGGGAAATGGCTTGCACTGCCGTGTTGCCGTTGCCAAAGCTCTTGGCGAGACGCTCGACCACGAGCTTGGCTTTGTCGCGCCGCGCGGAATGGTCGAGTGTGATCGGCTCGATCATCGAGATCCCTTCCGCGTTCGGTAAATGAGCGTTGCCTAAACCATCTTTGCCACGAATGAACTATCGACGAATTTCGAGAAGTCATCGGGCAGCGACTTGAGCTGGTCGGTCGACTTCAAGAAGTTGGCCTGATCGCGAATCGCCTGCAAGATCCCGCTGTCCTTCGCGCCAGGAGCGCCCATCCAGGCCTCGGTCAGCATTTCCTTCGGCGTAATTGTGTGGGTGGTCTTCGCGATTATCATCGCCACTTCCGGAGCAATCTGGAGGAAGGGCGCCATTACCGAGGCAACCTCTTCCGGCTTGGTGCGGTAAATCGTATTGATCCTGTCGAGTTCCTTAAGAAAGGCCAGTACGAGCTCTGGATGTTGCTTCTTGAATGCGTCGCGGCAGACAAGACCGTCGAAGATCAGTGAGCCCTTTGCGATCAAATCACCGCTCTGGAAGATGATCGTGCCGGCCTCTTTCTGCAGGGCGCCAAGAACCGGATGCCAGATGTACGCCGCATCGATGTCCTTGCGCTGCCAGGCTGCCGCGATCGCATCCGGGCGAAGATTGACGAGCGTGACATCGGCGGCCGTAAGCCCCACAGTTTTCATGGCAGCGAGTAGGGCGAAATGCACCGAGGTGTTAAATGGGCAGCCCACCTTCTTGCCTTTGAGGTCCTTCAATTCCTTGATGTTGGCGTCGTTGCGCACGACGAGGCATTCGCTGTCCTTCACCACCTTGTGCATGTAGACCATCGACACCGGCAGTCCCTGAGCGAAGCCAACGATCATGGCGCTTGACCCCATATTGCACAGGTCCATGCTGTCGGCGGCCATGGCGGTCAGGATCTGCGGACCGGCGCCGACGCTGATGAACTCGATCTTGGTTTTTTCGCCGAGTGCCTTCTGCATCGAGCCGGTTGCTTTGGAGAAATTCTGCTGATTGGCCGACGGGAAATGGCCGAGCATGGCCTTCGCTTCTTGGGCCTGCGCACTGCTGGACCAGCCGAGCGTCGTTGCCGCGAACGACGCGATGCCGAGGTTCGCACCTAGCAGCGCAATCTCCCGGCGATTGAACGTTGCCTTGCAGGTCATGGTGGTTTTCCCTTTGCTTGCGGTGGCTGAGACGTCTTCGATTGATACGACTATCGGCTACTTACTTCAGCTTGGCAGCGGTCCGAGGCGGTAGCACCACCGGATCCACGACGCCGAAATCCCGCTCGATACTCGCGGCCGTGGCCGTGAGCGCGGGTACGATCCGCGCCACCCACTGCTTGTTGACTTGAAATCTCGGCGCGGCGATGCACAGGGCCGCGACGACGTGGCGATCCCGGCCGCGTAGCGGAATTGAGACGCCAGCGACATCCAACCGCCAGGCGCCACGGCTTATGGCGTAACCCCGAGCCCGAATACGGCCCAACTCCTTCAACAGCGCCGCGCGGTCGACGATCGTCTCTTCGGTGGCGCGCGGCAATGTATCGGGCAGCAACCGAATGACGGCAACGTCGTCCATGGCAGAAAGCACTGCCAGTCCCGACGAGACGCAATGGGCTGGCGTGCGATCGCCGACATTGGAATGGACGCGAATGGCGCGCGGACTTTCGACGAGGTGGACGCAGACCATCTCGGCCCCGTCGAGAACACCGAGTGACACGCCGTCGCGAACTTCGCGGACCAACTGCGCCATGTGCGGCGCCGCCGTTCGCGCCATGTCGATCGGCGTGGCCACGCAGCCGATTTCCCACGCCTTGATACCGATGCAGTAGCTCTGATCAGCCAGACGCCTGACGAACCCACGCCGCTCCAGAGTCGCCAACGCCTGATGCACGCTCGACTTCGACATGCCAACCGCGACGGCGATCTCGGTGAGAGTGAGCGGCAGATGCCGGGAGGCAACGCTCTCCAACACGTCGAGTCCGCTATTCAATCCGGAGCGAGGCTTGTTCGCTTTTGCCGAACCGTGGTTCATCATTGACGAACCTTAGGATCGGATGTCAATCTGTGTCAATTCATTTGCCACCAGCGAGGGCCAGCATGCGCGTGTCAATGCCCGCCACCGGGCGCACGAAAGAGTCGATTCTTGCCGAGATGCGCGAGATGAAGACCAAAGATATCGATTGGCAGAATGGCAGATCGCCGTTGTTCGTTTTCAAGGCGACGGACGAACTTTACGAGGTGGGCCGCGATGCCTATTTCGAGTTCTTTGCTGAAAACGCGCTCGGCGCAAAGCGGGCATTTCAAAGCGTCGACCGGATGCAGAACGACGTAGTGGCGATGGCGCTCGGTCTGTTCAATGCGCCGGAGTCGGCAAAAGGCTTCATGACGACTGGCGGCACCGAAAGCATCGTTCAAGCGATGCAGTCCTGCCGCGACTGGTCGCGCAAGCAACGCAAGGAACCCAGCCTCCGCGGCAACGTCGTTGCTGCCGAAACGGCTCATCCCGCCTTCGACAAAGGCGGTAAGCTGATGGATATCGAGGTACGGCGCGCACCGGCCGGCGTGGACTTTCGGGCCGATGTCGCAGCCATGGAAGCGTTGATCGATGACCAGACGATCATGCTGGTCGGTTCCGCGCCTTGTTTTCCGTTCGGCGTGATTGACCCGATCGCCGAGATCGGCCAACTAGCCGAGCGCCGCAGCCTATGGCTGCACGTCGATGCCTGCGTCGGCGGCTATCTGGCGCCGTTCGCGCGCATGATCGGTCGCGACATTCCTGATTTCGACTTCACCGTCCCCGCCGTCAGCTCGATTTCTGCCGACTTGCACAAGTTCGGCTTTTGCCCGAAACCGGCTTCGACGGTGTTCTACCGCACGCCGGAATTGGCCGAGTTTCAGCACTTCGATTTCAGCAACTGGCCGAATGGGCGGTTCATGACATCGACGATCGTTGGCACCCGGCCAGCCGGTGGTGTCGCGGCTGCCTGGGCCGCATTCCAGTTCCTCGGGCTGGAAGGTTACAAGCAGATCGCACGCGATCTCATGGGCTTCATCGATTGCTACAAGGCCGGCATCCGCGAGATCGGCGGCCTCAAGATCCACGGTCAGCCACACCTTTCGATCGTTGCCTTCGGGTCGGACGAGTTCGACGTTTTCAGGGTAGCCGAGATCATGGCCGCAAAAGGCTGGCTACCTGGGCTGGTGCAAAAGCCGAAAGGCATCCACCGCATGATGTCGATGATCCACGCCCCGTCGCTCGACGAATATCTGACCGAGGTTCGCGCCGCCGTCGGGGTCGTGCGACAAGCGAGCAAAGCACAATCAACGATCAAGGCTACTTACTGACTAGATGGAACCTAGAGAGTTCTGCGGTAACGCGGTGGTTGCGGCAAGGGCAGTAACTAGCGTCGAAACTCTTCCGGCGTGCGGTTTTCAATGGCAGACCTCTCGCCGAGCGTTCAACAATGCCCAGGCCTAAATCAACTCGAAGGCGGGATGCTCGAGCGTAAACCCCGGCAAAGTGTGATCTCGTCACACGGATCGGCACCGCAACGCCGCAATGCCACGGCGGAAAGTGCGGAATTTTCACACAGTTCATCCCAAGTATGTAATGCTACATCGGTGCGCTTATTGACCGACGATTGAAGTGGGGTGGGAACATCATGGACCCTCAATCTACCTCCCACAGCTCACGCCGAACCCTCGAGCTTAGAGTTTTCGTCGTACTTGCTGTACTGCTCGCGCCAGTGGTGTCGGTCGCCGCTATTGGAGGATACGGACTCGCGGTCTGGACCTACCAAATGATTGCGGGCCCTCCCGGATCGCCTGCCAAGGCTTTGCCGGCGCTCCGCACGACACCTAAACTGTAATGATGATGAGGTTCTAAATGCCCACGTCACGCCGAGCGTTCATGAGCGGGCATTTGACCGCCGAACAATCCAGCCAGATCACAGCGGAAACTCCGTCTGTCGAGATCGTCAGCCTCATCGTCAATGCGTGGCCGCAACATCTGGACGAAGTGTCGGCCTCGATATTGGAGCTTGGCGGCACCGAGATTCACGGACGCGACCCCAAGGGCAAGCTGATTGTGGTCATGGAAGGCGCGACCCAAGGGGTGATCGGCGCGAAGACCAATTCAATTTCGGGGCTACCGAACGTGCTGTCGGCCGTCATGGTATTTCAGGCGACCGATTCCAACGATGCTGCGGTCTGAGGTCAGGACATGACAGAAACGAACATCAGCCGGCGCCAGATGCTGAAGGCGCAAGCAGCCTTGGCGGCGGCAACCGCGGCCGGCATGCCGTTGCCGGCAAGTGCTCAGGTCGTCACCGACCGGGCTCAGAGCGAACTCACTTGGAATAAAGCGCCATGCCGGTTTTGCGGCACCGGATGCGGTGTGATGGTCGCGACCAAAGACGGACGCGTGGTTGCAACGCACGGCGATGTCAAAGCCGAGGTCAATCGGGGCCTGAACTGCGTCAAGGGCTATTTCCTTTCCAAGATCATGTATGGCGAGGATCGGCTAACCCAGCCGTTGCTGCGCAAGAAGAACGGTAAGTACGACAAATCCGGTGAGTTTACGCCAGTCACTTGGGACGAAGCCTTTGATGTCATGGCCGAGAAATTCAAGGCGGCCCTGAAGAAGCAAGGCCCCACCAGTGTCGGCATGCTTGGATCGGGTCAATGGACCGTGTGGGAAGGCTACGCGGCGGTCAAATTGTTCAAAGGCGGCTTTCGAACGAACAATATCGATCCGAATGCGCGCCACTGCATGGCGTCCGCCGCGGCCGGCTTCATGCGTTCTTTCGGCATCGACGAGCCCATGGGATGTTACGACGACTTCGAGGCGGCCGACGCGTTCGTGTTGTGGGGCTCGAACATGGCCGAGATGCATCCGATCCTGTGGACACGCATCACCGACCGGCGGCTGTCCTACCCGCATGTGAAAGTCGCCGTGCTCTCGACATACGAACACCGCTCGTTCGAGCTCGCCGACATCCCGATGGTCTTCAAGCCGCAGACGGACCTTATTATTCTCAATGCCATCGCCAATCACATCATTAGAACCGGGCGGGTCAACAAGGATTTCATCACCAAGCACGCCGTCTTCAAACGTGGTCAAGCCGATATCGGTTATGGCCTGAGGCCCGAGCATCCGTTGCAGCAGAAGGCGACCGGAAAAGACAAGGCCAACGATGCGACCGACATGACATTCGACGAGTTCGCGTCGTTCGTATCGGAGTACACACTGCAGAAGGCTGCCGACGTGTCGGGTGTGCCGCTCAATCGTCTCGAGGCACTCGCGGAACTCTACGCCGATCCAAAGACCAAGATCATGAGTCTTTGGACCATGGGCTTCAATCAGCATACCCGAGGCGTGTGGGCCAATAACCTTGCCTACAATCTGCATCTGCTGACAGGCAAGATCTCCGAGCCGGGTAACAGCCCTTTCTCCCTCACGGGGCAACCATCGGCTTGCGGGACGGCACGTGAGGTCGGCACGTTCTCACACCGGCTACCGGCCGATATGGTGGTGACCAATCCTGAGCATCGAGCCAAAACCGAAAAGATCTGGAAGCTTCCAGCGGGCACCATCCCCGACAAGCCCGGCTTTCATGCGGTGCTGCAAAGCCGCATGCTGAAAGATGGGAAGCTCAACGCGTTTTGGATTCAGGTCAACAACAACCTTCAGGCTGGCGCGAACATCAACGAGGAGACTTTGCCTGGTTATCGCAACCCCGATAATTTCGTTGTTGTCTCTGACGCCTACCCGACCGTCACTGCCATGGCGGCGGACCTCATCCTGCCCGTCGCGATGTGGGTCGAGAAAGAAGGAGCCTATGGCAACGCAGAACGGCGCACGCACTTCTGGCATCAACTCGTCAAGGCTCCCGGCGAAAGCCGCTCTGATCTGTGGCAACTCATGGAATTTTCCAAGCGGTTCAAAGTCGAGGAGGTTTGGCCACCAGAGCTCATCGCCAAACAGCCGGAGGTGCGCGGAAAAACACTGTTCGACGTTCTTTTCCGCAACGGTCAGGTCGATAAATTTCCGGTGGCAGACATAGCGGCCGGCGTGGACAACGACGAAGCCAAACATTTCGGCTTCTACGTGCAGAAGGGGTTGTTCGAAGAATACGCGGAGTTCGGTCGCGGCCACGGCCACGACCTGGCGCCCTTCGACACCTATCATCAGGTGCGCGGGTTGCGTTGGCCGGTTGTGAACGGCAAAGAGACGCTCTGGCGGTTCCGCGAAGGCTACGATCCCTATGTCAAGGCGGGCAAAGGTTTCGAATTTTACGGATTCCCCGACGGCAAGGCGCGCATTTTTGCGCTTCCCTACGAGCCTCCTGCCGAAAGCCCAGACAACGACTTCCCATTCTGGTTGACGACGGGGCGCGTCCTAGAGCATTGGCATTCCGGTTCCATGACTAGGCGTGTTCCGGAATTGTACAAGGCAGTGCCGAATGCGCTCTGTTATATGCACCCTGACGACGCCAAGGAGCTGCAAATCTGGCGCGGCGAGGAAATCAAGATCACCTCGCGTCGTGGTACCATGCGCACGCGCGCCGAAACCAAAGGACGCAACAGGCCGCCGCGCGGCGTGGTCTTTGTGCCATGGTTTGACGAGAGTCAGCTAATCAACAAAGTGACGCTCGACGCAACCGATCCAATCTCGTTTCAAACGGATTTTAAGAAGTGCGCAATTAAGATCGAGAAAGCGTGAGTCATGCTAATCCCGAGATCCATGGCGCTCGCAGTTTGCTTGGGATTGTTTGTCCTGGCTATCGGTGGCGTCGCTGATAGCCAAACGGGCGCTGGGGGATTGCGATCCAAGTTGCGCGGGAATGCGCCGCTGGCTGACGAAGGGCGCCCGCCGCGTATGTTGCCGCAAGCGAACACGGACGTGCGCGAGGTGCGGAACTATCCAGAACAACCTCCAATCATCCCGCATACCATCGAGGCCTATCAGCTCGACGCCAATGTCAACCAGTGCCTGTCCTGCCATGCCCGGTCCCGGACTGGGGAATCACAGGCGCCCATGGTGAGCATCACTCATTTCATGGATCGTGATGGCCAATTCCTGGCGAGTGTATCTCCACGCCGGTATTTCTGCAGCCAATGTCACGTTCCGCAATACCCGGTGGCGGTGCCGGTGGGTAATCGCTTCGTTGACGTCGACACATTGCTCGCCACGCCACCCACGGGAGCAAAGTGATGAGCGCGCAAAGCCCAGGCCCAGGCGGCTCAGGCCGCGTGTCGAAAGCATGGCAGCGCGTCAAGCGGCAGTGGACGCCGCTATGGGATAGAACTGAGTGGCTCCGGGTGCAATTTGCCATTTACCGGTCGGTGCTGTTGACGCCCAGCAGAACATTGAGCCTAGGGTTTCTGACGATCGGAGGATTTTTGGCCGGCATCCTTTTTTGGGGCGGGTTCAATACCGCTCTGGAGGTAACCAACACTGAGAAATTTTGCGTCAGCTGTCACGAGATGCGAGAAAACGTTTTTGCGGAATTGAAGTCGACGATCCACTATTCCAATCGATCCGGTGTGCGGGCGACCTGCCCCGACTGTCACGTGCCACACGACTGGACCCATAAAATTGGCCGCAAGATTCAGGCATCGAAAGAGGTATGGGGCAAGATCTTTGGCACGATCAGCACGCACGAGAAGTTTCTCGACATGCGATTGACCTTGGCCCAGCACGAATGGGGGCGCTTGAAAGCCAACGACTCACTTGAATGCCGCAATTGCCACAGTGCAGAATCGATGGATATCTCGAAGCAGAGCCAACGCGCCGCGGCCGCGCATCAAAGCTTCCTCTTTACCGGTCAAAAAACCTGCATCGACTGCCACAAAGGTATTGCGCATCGATTGCCGAAGGGGGCCTATGATTTCGGCCTTGCGCATGGCGCTGTCCGCGACCCCGACGTCGAGGCGGTGCGCGCCTACATCGGCAGATAGCCGGTCTCGTCGACGATACTCTTCGGCGTGGTGGAATCAATGGAGGCCATCGTGGCGGGTTAGCCGCTCCTGTTCTGGATCAACTGATACGGAGGTGGTCGTGCTGCGCGCCCGCAGCTATCTTGTTCCGTCCGCTGTGATAATATGACATCCGTTGATGGTGCCCTTGGATAAGGAATACGTTTTGCAAAACCGAAGGCTTGGCAGAACTGGTCTCGACGTTTCATTGCTCACCTTCGGTTGCGGTGCCGTCGGAGGTTTGATGACCAAGGGCGATGCTGATGACCAGATGCGTGCGGTGCGTCGCGCGCTCGAGATCGGCGTCAACTTCTTCGATACTGCGCCTCTCTACGGCAACGGGACTTCGGAAACGAACCTCGGCCGGATCTTCCACGAGTTGAAACCGGATGCCATTCTGGCAACGAAGGTCAACGTGCCACCGGAGCAAAAGGGAAACATCGGGGCAGCGATCGAACGCTCGATCGAGGAAAGCTTGCGGAGACTTCAGCGCGATTACGTCGACCTTTTGCAACTCCACAACTCAATCTCACCGGAAGGCCAAGCCCGAGACCTGCATCCCGACGTCGTGCTCGGCGAGGTCGTGCCTGTGTTCGAGAAGCTAAAGCAGGCCGGAAAAATCCGTTTTGCCGGAATCACCGCAATCGGTGATACGGCATCGCTGCATGCAGTGGTTGGGTCGGGCCGCTTCGATACGGCGCAGGTTGTCTACAATCTTCTCAATCCGAGCGCGGG
>JANOOW010000636.1:0-1524 GCA_031421555.1 Hyphomicrobiaceae bacterium
TGTTCGCGTTTCGCCGCATCATGAACCCGGAAACCGGCGCGAAGTACGCCAAGATCCTGTTTGCGATCAAGAATGCGGAGGCTGCAAACAAGGGCAAGTCGAAGCCCGAGGAGATCGGCGTCAAAGCCATCGATGAGAGAACGCTGGAGATCACACTCGAGCGCCCGACGCCCTACTTCCTGGAACTGCTGGCGCACCACACGGCGCTGCCGCTGCACGAAGCATCGGTGCTCAAACACGGCAGCAACTTCGTAAAGCCGGAGAACTGGGTGTCGAACGGCCCCTTTCTGGTAAAGGAGTTCGTGCCGGGCTCGCACATCCGGACCGCGAAAAACCCAAATTTTCATGATGCCGCGAACGTCAAGATCGATGCTGTGATGTTCTATCCGACAAAGGATACGGCCGCCGCGATTCGCCGGTTCGAAGCAGGCGAATTGCAGTCGAACGACGATATACCGGCCGACCAGATAAAGGCGTTGCAGGCGAAGTTCGGCGATCAGATCAAGCTCGCGCCGTTCCTGGGCACCTACTATCTGGCTGTGAATACGACGAAGCCGCCGTTCAACGACGTGCGTGTGCGGCAGGCCTTGTCGCTGGCGATCGACCGCGAGTTCTTGGCCGAGCAGATCTGGGGCAACACCATGGTGCCCGGCTACTCGTTCGTGCCGCCTGGCATCTCGAACTACAAGGAACCGGCCTACGCCGACTACAAGGAGATGAGCCCCGACGAGCGCGACGAGCAGGCAAAAGTTTTGCTTGCTGAAGCAGGCTTCGGCCCCGGCAAGGACAAGCTCAAGGTCGAGATCCGCTTCAACATGACGGACAACAATCGCGCGACCGTCGTCGCCATCGCCGAGCAGTGGAAGAAGCTCGGCATCGAAACCTCGCAGATCCACACCGATGCGAAAACGCACTTTGCCCACTTGCGCGATGGCGGCGATTTCGACGTGGCCCGCGCTGGCTGGATCGCCGACTACGCCGACCCGCAAAACTTTCTATTTCTATTGGAAAGCGACGCGGTCGGCCTCAACTACGCGCGCTACAAGAACGCCGACTACGACGACCTGATGCGCCGCGCCGCGACTGAGACCGACATGGAAGAACGCACCAAGGTGCTGTTCGCGGCCGAGACGATCTTCATGCACGATCTGCCGTACATCCCGGTGCTCTATTACGGCTCGAAGAATCTGGTGTCGATCCGCATCCTGCAATCCATCGGCACGCACTATGCACAGGACTGGATTGGCAATTTTGGCTTCGATCGCGAAAAGCATCCGGCTTATCTGCCCATGGCACTGGGCTCCGGATCGGTGACACCGATGCAGATGGCTGTCGGCTATTCGGTGTTCGCCAACGGCGGCTATCGCGTCAATCCTTATCTGGTCACGCGCGTGACCGACCACAAGGACAAGATACTGGTCGAAAAAGAGCCGCCGCTGCTGAATGAGACGATCAGGGCCATTCCCGCGCGGAACGCCTACATCATGGACAGCCTTCTGCAAAGCGTGATCAAGGGCGGAACCG
>JANOOW010000637.1:0-3570 GCA_031421555.1 Hyphomicrobiaceae bacterium
CGCCGTAGAGGCCAACGTTGGCAGGGAACGGTGGCTTCAGGCGTGGTTGACCTTTTTTGCCTTCGAGGCTTTCCAGCATGGCGGTCTCTTCGCCGCAAATGTAGGCGCCGGCGCCATGATGCAGGACGACTTCCAGGTCCCAACCGTGAACATTGTCCTTGCCGATCAGCTTTGCCGTATAAGCCTCATCGACCGCTTCCTGCAGCCGCTCGCGCTCGCGGATGTATTCGCCGCGCAGGTAGATATAGCAAACGTGCGCGCGCATGGCGTACGATGCGATAAGCGCACCCTCGATCAGCACGTGTGGCTCATGCCGCATGATCTCGCGGTCCTTGCAGGAGCCCGGCTCGCTTTCGTCCGCATTGATCACAAGGTACGAGGGCCGGGTGTCGGCCTTCGGCATGAACGACCACTTCAGGCCGGTCGGGAAGCCTGCGCCGCCACGTCCACGCAGGCCCGAGGCCTTGACCTCGTTGATGATCCAATCGTGACCGTGATCAATGAATTCCTTGGTGCGGTCCCACGTGCCACGCGATCTGGCAGCGGCAAGACCAGCATCCTGGAAGCCGTAGATGTTGGTGAAGATGCGATCTTTGTCAGCAAGCATCGATTAATTTCCGCCATTGCGCGATTGTTGCGACCAACTGAGGTAGGCGGCTCCCAGAGCGCCCGCTACGGCCCAAACGATCGATAGATTTAAGCTATTTTCGAACCCCCAATACTGAAGCACGAAAAAAAACATGGCAGCTGTCGCCGCATGCAGGGCCAGCAATCCGATATTCAAGTCTGGCGGTTGTCGGTTGTTGGCCATCTCGGTCAGCGCGCCTTTGCCATTTCCTTGAGAGTTGTCGGGCCACCGGCGGGGCATGAAGCTTGACGGCCGATCTGAGAACCGGGCTTCGGTGGCTGCCCTTTCGCAAAGCCGTCCAGCACCTTTTGCAACAACTCTGGCGTCAGATCTTCATAGGTGTCCTTGAAAATCTGTACCATCGGCGCATTGGCGCAGCTTCCCAGGCACTCGACTTCTTCCCAACTGAAGTTGCGATCGGCCGAAAGATGATGTGCATCATTGTGGATGCGGGATTTGCAGGTCTCGATCAGCTTATCGGCGCCGCGCAAAAGACAAGGGGTCGTGCCGCACACCTGCACGTGCGCTTTCTTCCCGACAGGAGACAACTGGTACATCGTATAAAAAGTCGCGATCTCGTAGACGCGGATGAACGCCATATCCAGCATCTGGGCGACATAACGGATCGCCGGTTCCGTGCACCAGCCCTCCTGCTCCTGCGCGCGCCACAAAAGAGGAATCACTGCCGAGGCTTGCTTACCCTCAGGATACTTGGTGATCACCGATTTAGCCCAGCTAAGATTTTCGGCCGTGAACGCAAACGAGCGAGGTTGATCAGGATGGAGACGGCGCACGGACATGGCCCGGGAAACCTCATTGAGAAATTGCTGCCTTACGTCGCGTTTCGCCGACGCAGTTGCGTGGCGTTCCTAGGCTTATCCACCGGCGATGACAAGGTGGGCTAAAGGCCTATTCACCGGGACCGTGCGCCGGAGCCGGGCGGGAAAAAGCCCGGCGATTGCAGACGCGATGGTTTTATTGATCGCGGCTGAGTAAAGCTGTAGAAGCCGCAGAAGCGAAGGCATGGGTCGCTGGCAGCGCTTGCAAATGCCTGAAAAGGCGGCCACATGGCTGTCTTCCGATCCGAACCTGTAATCCACACGAGCCCGAGGCACCCGACCGTCGATGTTCATCTCACCCGCTTTCGCCCAAGCCACCGGTGCCGGCCCAGATCCCCTGATCAATATGCTCGTGCCGCTCCTGCTGGTGCTGCCGATTTTTTACTTCCTGCTATGGCGTCCACAGCAGCAGCGCCTGAAACAGCACCGCGACCTGATCGCTTCGGTCAAGCGCGGCGACACCGTAGTGACGGCAGGCGGTATCATCGGCACCGTCGTTAAGGTCAAGGACGACAACGAGCTGGAAGTAGAAATCGCCAAGGACACGCGCGTCCGGGTATTGAAAAGCTCGGTATCGGATGTGCGTAACAAGGGCGAGCCGGTCAAAGCCGCTTAAGAAATCATCGCGGCCGGCGCCATTCGCGCCCGGCGGCCGGCCTTCGCAGTGAATGGCCGGGCGCCATCAAACACAAGTGAGCTGCCATGCTGCATTTTACCCGAGGCAAGATCATAGCGATCGTAGGCATCTGCCTATTCGGATTGCTTGCTTGCGTGCCCAATTTCTTGTCGCCATCGGCACTTGAATCCTACCCGAACTTCCTGCCGAAATCGCGGATCAATCTGGGACTTGATCTGCAGGGTGGCGCGCACGTGCTCGCTGGTATGGACATTGACGAGCTTCGTCGCGACTGGCTCGACAAGATCCGCGACGCTGCACGCGCTGCCATGTTGAAGGAAAAGCTAGGATTTCAGAGCGTTGGCATTGCGCAAGGCGGCGTGATCGTGCGGCTCGTCAAGGCCGAGGACCAGGACAACGCCTTGAAGGCCATGCGCGCTATTGCCCAACCGATCTCCGGATCAGACATCACAGGCTCTTCAGCGCTCGATATCGACGTTGTGCGTGAGGGGGCCGATGCCATCACTTTGAAGCCGACCGCGCCCGGCATGCAAGCGCGCGTCACCGGCGCAATCGGCAGCGCCGTCGAGATCGTTCGCAACCGCTGCGATCCGGGCGGCAACAAGGAAATGGTGATCCAGCGTCAGGGCTCCGACCGCATTCTCCTGCAGGCACCCGGCATCGAGGACGTCAAGGTCATCGAAGATTGCTTCAAGGTGGCAAAGCTCACCTTCCATCTAGTCCATCCCACGATGGGTGCAGAGGAGGCGCGTACCGGGCGCATTCCACCCGGCTATAAAATTCTTCCCAGCCGCGATGGTGGCGAGGAACTGATCGAATCGCGCAGCACGGTCACGGGCGAGCAGCTGGTCGATGCCCAGCCGGGCTTCGATCAACGTACCAACGAGCCGATCGTGTCGTTTCGCTTCAATCAGTCTGGCGCTAGAACATTCGGCAAATTGTCGTCCGAGAACGTCGGCCGGCGCTTCGCCGTGGTGCTCGACGACAAGGTCATCACGGCGCCGCGCATCAACGAGCCAATCCTTGGTGGCACCGGACAGATCACCGGTAACTTCCAGGTCGCCGAAGCGAACAGCCTTGCGACCAATCTGCGGTCGGGCGCACTGCCTGCAAAACTAACAATTGTCGAACAACGCGTCGTTGGCGCGAGCCTAGGTGCTGACTCGATCAAGGCCGGCCAGCGCGCGTCCCTGATCGGCGCACTCGCTGTCGTGGTATTCATGACGTTCGCCTACGGCTTGTTCGGCGTATTCGCGGTAATTGCTGTTGCACTCAACGTGCTTTTGATCGTCGCGGTGATGTCCTTGATGGGCTCGACGCTGACGCTGCCAGGAATCGCCGGTATCGTGCTGACGATCGGCATGGCGGTCGATGCCAACGTGCTGATCTACGAGCGCATACGCGAGGAAATCTCAGCCGGGCGATCGATCCTGCAATCGATCAATGCTGGCTTCCAGCGCGCCTGG
>JANOOW010000638.1:0-5349 GCA_031421555.1 Hyphomicrobiaceae bacterium
GTCAAGAGCCTGATCCCGAACAGCCGGATGATCGTCGAGACCGGCTCGAAGCATTTGTACTACCGTCCCTCGCCCGACCGCACGCGCATCGTGTTCGGTGGCCGCGCCGCGCTGCATCCGATCCCGCCGGAGAAATCGGCAGCGCGGCTGATGAAATCGCTGACGCAGATCCTACCGGAACTTAGCGGAGTGCAGGCGGAATATGCCTGGAGCGGCAATATCGCCTTCACGCGCAGCGACTTAGCCGCAATTGGACGTCAGCCAGACGGCATCTGGTACGCGCTCGGCTGCAACGGCTCGGGCGTCGCGCTGATGAATTATCTCGGCCACAAGCTCGCGCTGAAAGTGCTGGGCGACCCACAGGGCGCCACAGCCTTCGACGACATCGCATTCAAGGCCATACCGCTCTACAACGGCACGCCTTGGTTTTTGCCTCTGATGACTGGCTACTATCGCGCCAAGGATCTCTGGCGCGGCGACTAGGACTTCTTTGCGAAACCAGACTCCCGGCCACGCAATAGCGCCACAACCACGTCATTGACCGGTGTCGGCACACCCGCCGCCAAGCCCTCGCGCACGATCGCACCGTTGATGTTGTCGACCTCGGCAGGGCGGCCGGCCACATGGTCGAGCAGCATCGAGGGGCGCGCGCCCGGGATCTTCTGGCCGAAGGCCTTCACGTAGGCGACCGGATCGTCGAAATCGAGCTTCACGCCCTTTTTACGGGCGACGTTGAACGCCTCGGTCGCGCACGCGGAAGCGATTTTCCACGCGTTCGGATCGGCTTGCACCTGGCCGACCTGCAAACCCATCATCGCGCACGGACCGGAGTAGGTCGTGTTGCAGATCAACTTCTCCCAAATCATCTTGTGGATGTCGTCGAAGGTCAGAACCTTGAAGCTGCCGGAGCGCCAGATCTCGGCGACCTGTTCGAGGCGCGGGCTCATGCCGCCTTCCATCTCGCCAAGACGCAGGAATTCCATGCCGTTGTGATGGGCGTGGCCGGGCCCCTTCATCGACGCGCCGAAGCCGCCGACGACACCGACCATGATGCGCTTGGAGCCTACCACCTCGGCAACCTTGTCGGCCGAGCCCAGCCCATTCTGAATGGTGAGGATCGGCGCCTCGGGCTTGGCCATGGCAAGCGCTGCGTTCGCGGCTGGGGTCACACCATCGTATTTCGTCGCGATGATAACGAGGTCGCAGTTCTTCACGTCGGCGGCGTTGGTCGTTGCCTTGACCTTGACCGTGCGATCGCCGCTCGCGCCCTCGACCCGCAAGCCCTTGCTGTTGATCGTGTCGACGTGCTCCTTCCATGTATCGATCGCCCAAACGTCATGTTTGCCGACGTCGGCAAGGAGTGCGGCATATACCGATCCCATTGCGCCCACACCGATGATGCCGATTTTCATAACCGCTCCTCGTGAATTCTTCGCATGATCCGCAGCACACTAGCGGCGTTGATCGCCGAACGCGAGTAGGGGTGCATGTGCGGAATGGCAGGGCTGATATCAGGCAGCTGCATTGAGAGGGATCACCGGGCGCGCTGTGGCCGGGGCCACGGGTCAGCCGTCCAGCCCGCCAACCAATAGACGATCAAGCCGATGTACTCCTTGATCGCGGTATCGACGCGCCGCAAGCCGCCATCGAGGCTGTCGAACGGCCGAAGCATGTCGCCGATCCCGGCGGTTCGATAGTCCGTTGGCCAAGCAATTACATCGAATCCAGCGTTCCTGAAGACCGCGACAGAGCGCGGCATATGAAACGCCGACGTCACCAAAACCCAGCGCGTGTTGGGTTGCGGCTTCACGAGATCGCGAGTCATCGTTGCGTTCTCTCGCGTGTTGCGCGACGCATCTTCGAGCACGATGCGATCCGCCATTACGCCTCCATCGATCAGAAATGCGCGCACTTTTTCCGCGGCGGGCTCGACCCGCCCCAGCAAGTCGGCCGCGCCACCGGTGAAGATGACCTTCGCAGCCGGAAAGCGGCGCGCAAGCGTCACGGCCTCGGTCAATCGATCGGCGGCCTCGTTGAGCGATAGCGTTTGACGCGCTTCCGTGATGCGCGGTTCTTCGAAGCCGCCGAGGATGATGATGCCGTCAATTTGGCCCAGCTCGGCCAGTACCGGTCGCTGAAACCGCTCTTCCAACGGCCAGATGAGGACGTTGCCCAACGGTGAAAACCCAGCGATCAGCAACGCGAAAATCCCTGTCGCCATGAGGCGTTTGCCTGCGGAGGCATAACGTTCGCCCCAGCTGACGACCACGCCACCAACCAGCAACGCTACGAACAGCGTCGATGGTTGCACGAGGAAGAACACGACCTTCGACAGGACGAAGAACATCGAGCGCCGCTACTTGATGCGCTCGATCGCCACCGCGGTTGCTTCGCCGCCACCGATGCACAGCGACGCGATACCGCGCGACTTGCCGTACTTCTCGAGCGCCGCCAGCAACGTCACGATAATGCGCGTGCCTGATGCGCCAACTGGATGACCCAGTGCGCAAGCTCCGCCGTGCACGTTGACCTTTTCATGCGGCAGCGCGAGATCGCGCATCGCCGCCATCGTCACCACGGCAAACGCCTCGTTGATCTCGTACAGGTCGGCATCCTTGGCCTGCCAGCCAATGTCATCGAACAGCTTCTTCATGGCGAATACCGGAGCAGTTGTGAACCAGGCCGGTGCCTGCGCGAAGCTCGCCGTGCCGGCAATGCGAGCCAGCGGTTGCAGCTTACGGCGCTTGGCTTCGGACGCACGCATCATCACGATGGCAGCACCTCCATCCGAGATGGACGACGAGTTGGCGGGCGTCACTGTGCCATCGGAGCGGAAGGCCGGCTTCAGGCTCGGGATCTTCGATGGATCGGCGGTGAAGGGTTGCTCGTCGCGCCCGATCTCGGCCGAGCCCTTGCGCGATTTCACCGTCACGGCTGCAATTTCCTTGGCGAATGAACCGTCCTCGTTGGCAGCTTTCGCCCGCCTCAAGCTCTCAATCGCGAAATCGTCCTGCGCTTGGCGCGTGAACTGATAGTGCGTTGCCGTGTCCTCGGCGTAGGTGCCCATCAGGCGGCCCTTGTCATAGGCGTCCTCCAGCCCATCGACGAACATATGATCCAGCACTTGTGCGTGTCCGAGCCGTGCGCCGGTACGCATCTTCGGCAGCAAATAGGGCGCATTGGTCATGCTCTCCATGCCGCCAGCGACGATGATATCGTGCGGCCGGGCGTGCAGCGCCTCATAGGCCTGCATCACCGTCTTCATGCCGGAGCCGCACATCTTGTTGACCGTGGTGCATGGCACGCTATCGGGTAAGCCGGCGTTGCGCGACGCCTGCCGTGCCGGTGCCTGACCGATACCTGCCGGCAGCACGCAGCCCATCAGTACTTCACCGACGTCGACGGACTTCAGACCGGCACGCTCGACCGCCGCCTTGATCGCCACGCCACCGAGTTCGGGCGCGGTGACTGACGCGAACATGCCCTGGAAACTGCCCATGGCTGTGCGCGCCATACCGACAATGACGATTGGGTCTTCTGATGTTGAGGTCATGCGCTTAGCTCCGGGAGGAATCTCATTCGGAGCAGGGAACACCGGAGCGCGATCGAGGTCAACGGGCGTGAACTATATCGTGCCTGACTGCGACCAACCGATGATTGGCACGGGAGCGCGCGATAATCACCTTGCGCCTACCCTCGGTCCTTCTCGCGATGGCTGCGACGCAAGCAGATCGCTGTCAGAACCACTTCGGCTGCCACCAGTGCAGTGCAGCTGTGACGTACGCCGGAGCAATGAGATAGGCGACGCCGAGGATCAATACCGCGACGATCAACAACGCCACCGCCGACGCATTGAGCGGCAATTGATAGCTCATGCCGGTACCCGGCACGCCGAGTGTGACAGTTCTCTTGCCGCTGGTGCCGACGTTGACGGTTGCGCCATGGCCGCCGATGCTCGTGCTCGCACCGGACTTGCTCAGGTTCACCTTGACGCCCGGAACGACGCTGATGATTTTGCGAAATCTGAAGCCCATGTGACGCTCCTGAGGGCCGGTGCCCGCGAGTCGAAATCGAGTTTATCAGACTCATGTCAGAAATCTAATGCAACCGGAAGCCCAATCAAGACGGCGGAAGACTGTTTCACCGGTGGGGTGGCGTGAGCGTTTTAGAGTTTGCCGTGGTTTGTTGGCTCGCGCAAAAGGCACCAAGCTCAGGCCGATTCGTAGGTTGGTCAAGCTTTTGCGCGACCCAACACCTTACAGAGCTACAAGGCTTTTGTCATTCCGACCGAGCCGCCCATTCCGGCAACGGCGGCATATCGCCGGAACCCCAATGCGGCTCGTAAGCGCCGCAGCGTACCCATTCCGAAAAGCTGGAATGCGGCCAGTCCTGAGCCGCCGATACTAAGCCATGCCGCACCGGATTAGAGTGGATGTAATCTACGTGTTCGCAAAAATCGGACTCGTCCCGGATCACGTGCTCCCAGAAGCGGCGTTGCCAGATTGCCTGCTCGCTTTTCGCGCGACGGCTTTCACTTCGCTGGGGTGCGTCGTGGCGCACGGACGATTTCGTGAACGCTTCTTTGATCAAACGCCACCGCTTCGAGTAGTCAGCGTCACCGGCTGGCAGAGTCCAAAGCATGTGGATGTGCTCCGGCAAAATAACGTAGGCATCGACTTCGAACGGATGTCGCTCCCGGATCCGGCTCAAACCGGTTTCAAACAGAGCGACGGCCGAAGCGTCCTTGAAGATGGGTTGCCGTCCCTCGGTGATGACGGTGAAAAAATATGTTCCACCCTCAATCTTGGCGCGACGGTACCGCATGAGTTTGCCTGGGATTGTTGGGTCGCGCTGCGCTTGACCCAACCTACGAGATCGCGTTTGACGAAGCCAACTTTGTGCGATGGTTCATTGTTCGAAATTGAGCTTGCCTACCACGCAAAACATACAAGACCAGTAGGTTGGGTCAAGCTTTTGCGCGACCCAACATCTCGCAAAGCGTGCAAGACTATCGAACGTGTCTTGCAGCCAACTACCCCCACCGCTTCATCGCATCGTCGTCCGCCTCGCGGGCGTCAACCCACGTGCCGGCGCCATCCGCACCGGTTTCCTTCTTCCAGAACGGCGCGCTGGTCTTAAGGTAGTCCATCAAGAATGCGGCGGCCTCGAACGCGGCTTGGCGATGCGCCGACGCCGTGATGACGAGCACGATATCGTCGCCCGGTTTCAACACGCCGATACGATGCACGATGCGCGTACCCTGCAGCGGCCAGCGTGCGTTGGCTGACGCCTCGACGTGCTCGAGCTCGCGCTCGGTCATGCCGGGGTAATGTTCGAGCTCCATCGAGA
>JANOOW010000639.1:0-1888 GCA_031421555.1 Hyphomicrobiaceae bacterium
ATTGTCCGCCGCGATAGCGTTCGCGCCTGAGTGCCTCGCGCAGGATCACCGGATCGACCGGCGAGATGTAGGTGCGCACCGCGAGGCGATCGACCGGCGGCGTTGTGATCAGGGACAGCTCGCGCACGCCCGACAGCGCCAACTGCAGTGTGCGCGGGATCGGCGTCGCCGTCAGCGTGAGGACGTGCACGTCCTCCTTCAGCTGCTTCAGACGCTCCTTGTGGTTGACGCCGAAATGCTGCTCTTCGTCGATGATCAGCAGGCCCAACCGCGCAAACTCGATCGACTTCGACAGCAACGCATGGGTGCCCACGACGATGTCGAGCGTGCCTGACGCAAGTCCCGTTTTCACCTCGGCCAAGTCCTTCGCAGTTACCAGCCGCGATGCCTGCATGACCTTCACGGGTAGACCCTGAAACCGCGTTTGAAAGGTCTTGAAGTGCTGCCGGGCGAGTAGCGTCGTTGGCACCACAACGGCGACCTGAACGCCAGCCATCGCCGCAACGAACGCTGCCCGCAACGCCACTTCGGTCTTGCCGAAGCCGACGTCGCCGCAAATCAACCGGTCCATCGGGCGGCCGGTACCGAGGTCGTCGATCACCGCATCGATGCTCGATTGCTGGTCCTCGGTCTCCTCGTAGGGAAAACGCGCAACGAATTCGTCGTAGAGCCCGGCAGGCGGGGTGAGGGCAGGGGCTTCCTTCAGCTGCCGCATCGCCGCAATCTTGATCAGCTCCGATGCAAGTTCGAGCAGGCGCTTCTGCATCCGCGCCTTGCGCGATTGCCAGGCCGCACCGCCCAACCGGTCGAGTTGCGAGCCATCGGAGTCGGCACCATAGCGGGAGAGCAATTCGATGTTTTCGACCGGGAGATAAAGCTTGTCGCCGCCAGCGTAGCTCAGCTCCAGGCAGTCATGCGGCGCGCCCAACGCCGTGATCGTCTTCAGGCCTTCGAAGCGGCCGATACCATGATCGGCATGCACGACAAGATCGCCCGGCCCAAGGCTCGTCGCCTCGGTGATGACGTCGGCCGCCCGCTTCGGCTTACGTCGCGCGCGTACAAGACGATCGCCCAGAATATCTTGCTCGCCGATCACCGCCATATCCGGCGTCTCGAACCCGTGTTCAAGGCCGAGCACGGTGATCGCGGGCAAGTTGCCGGGCAACGCCAACGCTTCCGCATAGTGTTCGACGCGGCGCACATCCTTGTAGCCATGATCGGCCAGCAGGGTCGTCAGCCGCTCGCGAGCACCCGCCGTCCACGCCGCGATGATCACCCGCTTGCGAGCCTCGATCAGCGACCGGATGTGGGCGATGACGGAGCCGAACAGATCACCGCCGTCCGTCGTGCGTTCGGCCGCGAACGTGCGAACCGCGCGGCCCTTATAGGAGCGCACATTCGCCGACGGGTCTTGCTCGAACGCGGAGAACCGGCGCACATGCATGACATCGAGCGAGGCCTTCCATTCGGCCCCACCGAGAAACATCTGATCGGGCGGCACGGGCTTATAGGGCGCGGCGCCGAACTTGACGCTCTCCTGGCCCTCGATGCGCGACTCGTAGTGCTCCTTGATCAGATCGAACCGGCGGCGCACGGCCTCATCGGCGCCCTGGTCGAAGGAAATTTCGCTGCCAGCCACATAGTCGAACAGCGTTTCGAGCTTGTCGTGGAACAGCGGCAGCCAATGCTCGACGCCTGGATAACGCTGCCCGGCGCTCACCGCCTGATACAGCGGATCATCCACGGTATTGCCGCCGAACAACTCGACGTAGCGCGCGCGAAACAGCTTCTCGCCCTCAGGCCCGTAGGCAACTTCGCTGATCGGCATTAGCACGAGCTTCTGCACGATCTTCGCGGTGCGCTGCGTCTCGGCATCGAAGCTTTTGAT
>JANOOW010000640.1:0-5747 GCA_031421555.1 Hyphomicrobiaceae bacterium
CCCCTGCGGGGAGCCGGCCGCCGGGCGCGGAAGCGGTAGAGCGTGCAGAGAGATGGCCGCCAGGCGTGGACGCTGTTGCATGCAGGCTGTCGACGCCGATCAGATCGAGCCTGAGGTTACCCGCGAATCCTGCGTGGCGGCCGAGGCGTTCGGCCAAAATATCGCGGGCGAGTGTCGCGCGCGCGACGGCGTTCGGACCGGCATAGCTGATGCCGCCCTCGCCGAGGTAGCCGCCGTCGAAGCCGACGGTGACCTTCAATGTTTGCGGCCGCGTTGTGCCGGAAGCACCGGTCACCTCGACGCGGTTTTGCCCGCGATCGGCGATACGGACACCCGAAAAATCCGCTGTGACGTCAGGTGTCAGGTAAGCCGAGGGATCGTGCACCTCATAAAGCAACTGCTCTTTCACGGTGCGCGTCGAGACCATGCCGCCGGCAGACGCGAGCTTGGTGATCGTCATGGTGCCATCGGCTGCAACTTCGGCGATCGGAAAACCGCAGTCGGCAGCGCGTGGCACATCCTTGAAGCCTGGGTCAGCGAAGTAGCCACCAGTGATCTGCATGCCACATTCCATCAGATGACCGGCCAGCGTGCCACGTCCAAGCATCGGCCAATCGTCGAGCCGCCATCCATAGTGGTGGACGAGGGGCGCCAGAAACAGCGACGGATCGGCGACGCGCCCCGTGATGACAACATCCGCTCCAGTTTCCAGCGCCGACAATATCGCATCGATGCCGAGATAGACATTGGCGCCCACGACGGGCCGGCCTACCTCGGCGATAGTGCGATTGCCATGGTCGAACAGCACCGTCGCGGGCGTCATCATCGATGTGACGTCGTCGCCTTCCACGATCGCGACTTTGAGCCCGTTAAGGCCCAGCTCACGCGCGATGGCGATCGTCACCCCGGCGGCGGCGGCAACATTCGCCACCCCCATGTTGGTGACGATGCGCGTCTTGTTTGCCCGGCAATGAGCGAGCACGCCGCGCATGCGAGCCGCCAGTTGCGGATTATAACCGCGCTTGGGATCGAGTTTGCGATCGCGATGACCGAACGCCAGCGTGCGCTCGCCGATCGTCTCGAACACCAGGTAGTCGAGACGGCCATCGCGCGCGAGATCGATCGCGGGCTCCAGCCGGTCTGACGAAAAACCTGCCCCGCATCCTAAGCGCAGCATGTCAGTTTCCGTCCAGGCTGTGCGCCTCGGGGAAGAACATGTCTTTCCACGACGCCGGCTTGTTCTTGATCATGCCCGTGCGATGCATGAAGTCGCCGAACGCACCGATCGTGCGCGGCGATTTCGAGAACGCGAAACCGGGTTGGCTGACGAGCGCGTGCAATTCCTCGACGGTGCTCTTCTTGTCCTTTGAAACTTCCATGTAAATTGCCGCGGCCCGCTTCAAGTCGGCGTTGGTAAAGTCCATCGCTTCGTCGAAGGCGGCCTTGACGATTTCGTACACCTTCGGGTTCTCGGCCCTGAACTTCTCGGTCGTGACGAAGGTCAGGACTGTGCTCTGCCCGCCGATGGCATCGTACGACGACAGTATCGTCTTGAAGCCGTTTTTCATCTCGACTTCGTGGAACGGCGAAGTGGCGAAGTGCGTCTGGATTTCGCCTTGCGGGTTCATCACGGCGGAGAGCGCGTCCGGATGGCCGAGGGCAACTGCGTTACTGTCGAGCTGCGTGTGCTTGCCAGGCCCGAATACCTTTTCCGCCGCCATCTGCAGATAGATCGCCTGGCTCGACACCTTGATCGATGGCAGCGCAATCTTGTCCTTGTCAGTGAAGTCCTTCAGCGACTTCAGGTTCGGATTGCGCGTGTTGAGGTAAATAGGACTGTCGTTGATCGACGATACTGCCTTCACGCCGATGCCGCCCTTGGTGCGGTCCCACATCAGCATCATCGAGGGCACGCCCTGCGACGAGAAATGCAGCGAGCCGGACAGCATGGCATCGACCATCACGGCAGGGCCTGCGAGACGTGTCCACGTGACTTTAAGATCTGGCATGCCTTTGGCTGCGGCATGCTTCTCGACCATCTTCTGGTGTTCCATCACCATCAGCGGCGTGAAGATGATGCCGAACTGCTGCGATAGAATGACTTCGGATACCTCGGCTCGCGCGGGCGCGCCGGAGGTTGCAAACATCAGTGCCACTGCAAGTGCTGCAGTTTTCATTTTCATAGTCTCGCTCCCTTACTTCTTTTTGTTCCGCGCCTTCCGGCTCCCCGTTAGGGGAGCCGGAAGGCGCAATGTCAAACCGGCCGGTCGCCCTTTTGCACTTTCAGCGTGCGATTGTCAGCAGCTGGAAGCATCTTAGCTGGATCGCGCGTCACCACACAGTCGATAACGGTCGGGCTCGACGTGTTGGCGAGACCCTCAGCCAACGCCGCCGATAGCTTTTCCGGATCGGTGACGCGGATGCCGTGACAGCCGAAGCCCTTGACGATCTCGGCGTAATTGAGATCGCTCAGATCGGACGACTGGTAGTTGCCCGCGCCATACACGGCGTGTTGCAGCGCCTTTACGTAACCCGACGCTGCATTGTTGAAGATGATCGTCACGAAATTGGCGCCCACCCGGCGCGCGGTTTCCAACTCGCCGATGCTCATGTTGAACCCGCCGTCACCGGTCAGCGAAACGACGCGGCGCTTCTCGCCCACACCGATTTGGGCGCCGATACCGCCCGGAACCCCGTAGCCGATCGAAGCGAATCCGCGATCCGGCAGGAAGTGCCTACCTGCTGCCTTGGTGTCGAACATCAACCCGCCCCAGTGCGCGGCGAAGCCGCCATCGGCGACGAGCACAGCATCGGCCGGCATGCTCTTGTTGAGCTCGCCCATCAAGCGGCCGACGTTGATCGGGCTTTCCTTGGACTCCATCCGATCGGCAGCACTTGCGCGCCATGCCGACATTTTAACCGGCACCTCGGCCAGGTAGTCTGAGCGTGACCTGGCCCGCTTGCCGCCATCGGACAGCTCACTCGCCAGATCGTTGAGCGTCAAGCGTGCGTCACCGGCGAGCGCGACGTCGGTACGCGTGGTGCGGCCGATCTCCTCCGGCACGATATCGACATGGATCACCGGTTTGCCCGGCGTCATCAGCGAGAACCGCTTGGTTGCGATCTCACCCAGCTTGCAACCCAGCACCAGCAAGCAATCGCTCTCTGCCATCAGGCCATTTGCGATCCGGTCGTAGCGGCCGAACAGGCCCGCGGAGTGCGGGTCGGAACAGGCGATCGCGCCCTTGCCACTCATCGTGTGCGCGACCGGAATACCCTGCGCCCGGGAGAAATCGATCAGCGCCTGATGTGCCTCCGAGATGTGGATACCGCCGCCCGCCAAAATCAGCGGGCGCTTGGCCGTCGCGAGCAAGCCGGCTGCCCGCGTGAGATCCGCCGGATCGGGACGCGTGCGCCGTGCCTGGGCTTTCAGCGTGCCCGGCTCCATCCAGAAATCCGCCGCGTCGAAATCGAACTCGGCATGGGCGATGTCTTCCGGTACGTCGATCAGCACCGGACCAGGACGGCCACTGGTCGCTACCGCAAACGCGCGACGAAAATGCTCGGGGATGCGCTTGATGATTTCGACGCGGATAACTTCCTTCACGACGGGCCGCAGGATTTCCAGCTGCCGCGTCTCCTGGGTCATGTTCTTCCAGGCGTGCTCGCGGTTGGTATCGCCGATGATCGCAATCATCGGAATGCCGGCGTTGTAGCTCTCGACGAGACCGGTGACGAGATTGGTCGCGCCCGGTCCGAGTGTGCCGTCTGCGACGCCCGGCCGGTTGGTGACCTTGGCGTAGGCATCAGCCGCGAACGCGCCACAGCGTTCATCGTTGATCAGCACATGCTGCAACCCTAGCGACCGGCACGCTTCATAGAACGGCAGCAGCTGGAAGCCGCCCATGCCGAACATCGGGCCGACGCCGGCAAGCTTCAACATCTCGGCCATGGCGTGGCCACCGGTCATCCGCCGGGTCGTGTTCGATATCTCAGTCATGTCGTGAGTTCACTCCAGAAGCTTGCGAACGTCGTCGCGGAAGGCTCTGCGTGAGCCTTCGCGGCTATAAAACATGTGACCGCCGGGATAGACGGTGAGGGTCAAGCGGGTTGCATCGCCACCGAACGCCGGGATCTGGGCCAGCGCCATGTCCGACGCGAAGTATGGCGTGATGGTATCGTTGAAGCCGTGCGTGACGAACACCTTCAACTTCGGGTCGAGCGCGAGCGCCGCGCGGATATCCGTTAACGAGTCCAACGCATAGGGCGAGTTCGGATAGACCCACTCGCGATTGGCATTGCGATTGCTCAAGTTGTACGTCGCATCGACGTTGTACTTCAGACGCGTGTTGTAAAGATCGGCAACGGCCCCGAGCATCGGTGCTGAATAGGCCGTCGTGAAAGGATCTTCGCTGGAAGCCGGGAAGTAGGACGTTGGCTCTGGATCGAAAGCGCGGACGGAACTGTCGTAGACGCTTGCCATGCGGCCAGTGGCGCGGTTGGCTTCGCGCCGGTAGATGAAGCTATCGATGCGCGCGCCGTACTGCCGGATGACCGGCTCCGGCAGGTTTGTGAGCGCCGCAACGCGCTTGGTCATCCGCTCCAGTGCGGCAGGGTCGCTGGGGCCCTTCATCAGGTCGGGGAGAAACTCGTTGCGGGCGTAAGCCTCTGCTCCAGCCAGCATCGATCTGTTCAGCTGTACCGACTTGTCTTTCTGCTCCATCGCCGATGCGGCGAGCGAGGGCAACACCGACGTCAATCCGGTGGGGCTCGATCCACGCCACGACCCACGGATGCCATATTCGATGACGGGCGATACGAGTACGAGTGCATTGACGCCAACGCCGAACCGGGTCTGCAGCGCCGAGGCAACCTTCGGTCCGCGGATGCCGCCGTAGCTTTCGCCGACGATCAGCTTCGGCGACGCGAAGCGGTTATTCTTCTTCAGCCAAAGCTGGATGAATTCCGCCACCGAATCGACGTCGCCGCCAACCGACCAGAAGAAACGATTGCCTCCGCTCTCGCGGTTACCCGCCTCGCGGCTACCCGGCTGCTGCGGGGGCGGCTGTCCTCCAGCTGCGCCCTGTTGCTGCGGCGGCGTACGAGCGAGGCGGCTATAGCCAGTGCCGATCGGATCGATAAAAACGAGGTCGGTGAATTCGAGCCAGGTTTCCGCATTTGCAACACTTACCGGCGGCGATGATGCAGATGGCTCCGGCGCATCGAGAGGCAAGCGCCACGGTCCGAGGCCACCTAGATGCAACCAAGCCGATGCAGATCCAGGGCCCCCGTTGAAGGCGAATGTCACCGGGCGCTTGACGGCGTCGACGCCGGGCAACGTGTAGGCGACATAGGCAAACTCGGCGAGCAAGCGACCCTCGGTATTGCGAAACGGAATCGAACCCGCCGTTGCTGTGAACTTGAGGCTTCGGCCCGGCAATTCCATTGTGTGCTGGGAGACGGAGTCTGCTGGCAGCGTGTGCTCGGGCTGGGCCGGTCGTGGACCATCCTGGCCTGTTCCGCGTTGCTGATTGCGGCTACTTGCCGGAGGCGTTGCCGCGTCGGCCTCTTGCGCCACGGCCGGTAACGCTGCGATCGCCAAAAGGAACGAAAACAAGGTAACAGCGGTAGCCCGCAAAGAGACTCCAGTCCACGCATTGCAACGCATATACATCTCCTGAACCAGTTGCGCGCCACACTGCCCGCGCAATTCGCCAAGCGCAAGACGCTGGGGCAACTGTGCCGCC
>JANOOW010000641.1:0-16641 GCA_031421555.1 Hyphomicrobiaceae bacterium
CTACCCCAATGTGCAGCTGCATTTCTTGCCGGCGGCGATCCGCTACGACGGATACGCACCCATCAAAGGTCACGGTTTTCAGGTGCATGCCGGACCGATGCGATCGGCGTCGCGCGGAACGGTCGGATTGAAATCGGCGAATGCTGCCGAAGCGCCGGCCATTAAGTTCAACTACATGGCTCACGACCAAGACTGGATCGATTTCCGCAACGTCGTGCGCTTGGTGCGACGCGTCGTCGGGCAACCAGCTTTCGAACCTTACCGGGGCGATGAGATTTCGCCAGGCGCTGCAAGTCAGAGCGATGCCGAGATCGACGCTTTTCTGCGCGAGCACATCGAGAGTGCCTACCATCCGTGCGGCACATGCCGCATGGGTGCTGCGGACGACGCGTCATCAGTGGTCGATCCGGATTGTCGCGTCGTCGGCGTCGGGGGATTACGTGTTGCCGATAGCTCGATCTTCCCCCAGATCACCTACGGCAATCTGAACGCGCCATCCATGATGGTTGGCGAAAAAGCGGCGGATATCATCTTGAGGGCACATCGTTGAAGTCGCCGGTCAAAGGCATTCTGTTCGACAAGGACGGCACGCTGCTCGACTATCACCTGAGTTGGACGCCGATAAACCGGCGTGCAGCGCACTTCGCGGCGCGTGGCGATACGGCACTGGCAACCCATTTGCTGATCGCTGGAGGGCACGATCAGACGACCGGCCGCGTGCGCTCGGGCAGCGTGCTGGCAGCCGGCACCACGACGGAGATTGCGCGAACGTTCATCGCCGCGGGCAGCGCCTTTGAACTCGCCGAGTTGACGGACCACATCGATCGGATCTTTCGCGACGGCGTTGCAACCGCCGTACCCGTGCTCGACCTCGCAGTGTTCTTCCAACGTCTGAAGGCTCGCGGGCTGGTCCTCGGCATCGCGAGCAGCGACAGTGAACTCGCAATCCGCATGACCGCCGATCGTTTCAAATTTTCCTCCGATGTCGAGTTCATCGCAGGCTACGATAGCGGCTACGGCTCCAAGCCCGGGCCGGGGATGCTCGACGCTTTCGCCGCACACGCCAAGCTAAAGCCAGACGCTATCGCCGTCGTTGGCGACAACCTGCACGACATGGAGATGGCGCGGCGCGGCGGAGCCGGCTTAGCCGTCGCCGTACTAACCGGCACTGGCGCCCGTGATGAGTTGACGGCGGCGTCCGACATCTGCCTCGCAAGCATCGCGGAACTGGAAGCCGCGCTCTTCGGCTGAGCTATCTGCGGCGCCACGCCTGCATGCGGCCAAAAACGAACCGGTCGACTGCCAAATGCAACATCTTTGCGCCCAAGGCCGTCAACACGATGACGGTCGCCATCGCGGCAGCAGCTGCGGTGGTACCGGATTCGTCCATGTGCACGATCGAGATCGAGGCCAACTTCGTCTGCGCGCCGTAGAGGAAGATCACCGCTGATACCGTCGTCAGCCCGTTGACGAACATGTAGATTGCCACATCCAGGATCGCTGGCATGCAGATCGGCAGCGTCACCCGCATGAACGTGCGCCAAACGGGAACCTTCAGTGACGCCGATACCGCCTCGAACTCGTTGTCGATCTGCTTGAGTGCCGTCACCGCGGTGATGTGCGCCGTCGTATAGAAATGCGCGATCGAGTTGACGGCCAGCAGCGCGAGTGTGCCGTAGAATACGTTGAGCGGGTTCCAGCGTGCATTGACGAAAAACACATAGGCGAGCCCAAGCACCAGGCCCGGCACCGCCATCGGCAGCATGGCGAGCAGGTGCGCGAACGTACGAAGGCCGTGAAAACCCTGCCCCTTTTCCATAAGATAAGCACCCACGAACACGATCGCGGTACCAATTACTGCCGCGATCGCCGCCATTTTGAGCGAGTTGAAATAGGTGCCCCAACCTGCCGGTTCGAAGTCGCCGAAGTTGTAGTTCTTTACGCTCAACGAGAGATTATACGGCCAGTATGTGACGAACGAAGCCCACACCGCGACCGCCAACACTGCGACGATCAACCCGCCGACGACCACGCAATAGACCGTCGCCACGGTGTCGTTGACGCGATGGGATTTCGGCTCCAACGGCACCGCGCGCGACGACAGTAGCGCCACCTGCTTGCGCTGGATCAACCGGTCGGCGATGAACGCCAAGACAGCTGGCACAAGCAGCACGAACCCGACCACCGCACCCATCTCGAAGTTTTGCTGGCCCACCACCTGCTTGTAGGCATCCGTCGCCAGAACACTGAACTGCCCGCCGATCACCTTGGCGATGCCGAAATCGGTCACGACCAGCGTGAAGACGACGAACGCCGCACTCACCAGCCCGTACTTTACGCCGGGGATGGTGACCGTCCAGAATACACGCCACGCCGAGGTACCGAGAGCATCGGCCGCCTCGTAGAGCCGCCCGTCGGCGAGCGACAACGCCGTCGTGATGATCAGCATCGCGTGTGGCAGACAGTAGAAGACCTGCGACATCATGATGCCGATCGGCCCATAAACCGTATTGCCGAACAACCAGGATTTCAGGAAGCCTTGGTTGCCAAAAATGTAAATGAAAGAAATCGCCGACAGCAACGATGGCGCAAACAATGGCAGCAACGCGATCGCGTAGAACAATCCCTTCGCCGGCATCTTCGTGCGGGTCAGCGCGTAGGCATAACCGAAGCTGAGCGGGATCACGATAGCCGTCGTCAGCAGAGCGACGCGGATGCTGTTCCACAACGAATCCACAAGGGCGGGTGTCGAAAAATACGCCACGTAGTTGGCAATACCGACGAACTCACCCTTCGCGTTCTGGAAGCTTTTCGACAACAGCAATCCGAGCGGCGCAGCAATCGTCAGCAGCAGAAACGCGATCAGCAACACGAGTGCCGAACGCACCATAATGTCGTCGCGGGACAGCTTGCGCCGGACGGGTATGGGACTGGAATTCGCAGCGATCGTCACGGCGTGACCCCGGTCTTCGCTGGAAAGATCCGCAGCGTGTGCGGTGGCAATGCGATAACCAGAGGTTGACCTTCGACAATTCCTAGATCACGCATCGCGTTCGCGGAGAAGTCTGCCGTCAGCTTAACATCTGGGGCGCCCGCGGGCTTCAGTGTCGCCCGGCAGAAGGCGCCGAGATACTCCAGTGTCTCAACCGTCGTATGCAAGGTGTTTGGTGTATCGCCAGCGATGCCTCGGACTTGCACTTCCTCCGGCCGGAACCCTAGCTGAATGGCGCTGCCGGCAGGCAATCCGCTATCTATCGCGCTGACGAGTTCGATCGTGCCGATGCGCACACGCTTGTCACCCACCAGTGACCCGTCGAGGAACGTCATGGTGCCGACGAAATCGGCGACGAACGCGGTGCGCGGACGGCCGTAGACGTCGGCCGGAGTGCCGACCTGTTCGATCACGCCCTGGTTCATGACGACGATACGGTCGGCCATCGCCAGTGCCTCTTCCTGGTCGTGCGTCACCATGATCGTGGTGATGCCGAGCCGCCGCTGCAACGCCTTGATCTCGTCACGTAGCCGTACACGGACACGCGCATCGAGTGCCGACAACGGCTCATCGAGCAGCAAGAGCGAGGGCGATGTTGCGAGCGCGCGAGCGAGTGCGACGCGCTGCTGCTGACCGCCCGACAACTGGATCGGGTACTTCACACCCTGATCGCTCAAACCGACCAGAGCCAGCAACTCGGCAACGCGCTCGCGTCGTTTGGCGCGTGGCCACCCGCGATTGACGAGGCCATAGCCGACGTTGTCGACGATCGAGAGGTTGGGAAACAGAGCGTATGATTGGAATACGATGCCGAAGTCGCGCTCGGATGGCGGCAAGTTCGAGACGTCGCGGCCGGCGATTTCTATCGCGCCCTCACTCTGCAGATCGAGCCCGGCGATGGCGCGCAGCAGCGTAGTTTTCCCACAGCCCGAGGGCCCGAGGAAACAGACGAGTTCACCCTGTAGCACGTCGAGCGAAACGGACTTCAACGCGGTGAAGTTACCGAATCGCTTGGTCACATCCCGAACGCGGCAGTGCACGGCGCGGTTCGCACCGCCGGCAGCAGTCAATCCGGCACGCTCGAGAGTTTGGTGCATCGGCGGTCCCATGTGGAGCGGCCTCCCCCGGGGTTCTGTTCGGGGGAGGCCGCAAGTCAAGCCGTAGTTCTGATCGTCATCCTTTAGGCTGCGCCTTGCTCTCGTAGCGCTTAGACCACTCCTTGAGGATACGATCGCGGTTCTCCGCCATCCAACCGAAATCGTTCTTCGCCATCTTCGCTTCGCCGTCCGCCGGGTAGTTGGCGGGAGCTGCCTTCACTTCCGGATTGGCAACGAGCGCATAGTACTTTGCGTACAGCTCGTTCGCTTTTTTGGATGCGGAAAAATCAGCGACCTTCTTGGCTGCTTCAAGGTTCTTGGTGCCCTTGACGATTGCGGTTGCCTCCATGTCCCAGCCGATGCCCTCAGCCGGTACGATCAGGTCAATCGGTGCGCCCTTGGTCTTTTCTGACGCGCCGCGCATGTCAAATCCGATGCCGACAAGGCGTTCGCCCTTGGCAGCCTGCACGCAGGGGGCCGACCCCGAGTGGGTGTAGACTGCGATGTTCTCGTGCAGCTTGTCCATGTAGGCCCAGCCTTTTTCCTCGCCCATGATCTGCAGCCAAGCCGCGATAGCGAGGTATCCGGTACCAGACGAAGCTGGATGCGGCATTACCACTTGACCCTTGTAGTCGGGCTTAACGAGGTCCGCCCAAGAAACCGGCTTTGCCTTATTGCCCTTGGCCGCTTCCGCCGTATTGAAACAGACGACCGCGAGCCACGCATCCATGCCGGTCCAAGCGGGCGTGGCCCCGGCGTCCTTGTAGGCCGGCTTCAAGCTAGCGAATCCGGCGGGCGTATAGGCTTCCAAAAGACCCTGCTTCTTGAACAGCAGAAGACTGGTCGCAGCCAGTCCCCAGATGACATCAGCCTTCGGATTGTCTTTTTCGGCGAGGAAGCGCGCGGTGATCACGCCGGTGGAATCGCGCACCCACGAGATTTCGATATTTGCATTTTCGGCCTCGAACGCCGCCTTGTACGGCACCAGCTGGTCGTTCTCCAGCGCAGTATAGACTGTAACAGTGGTCTTCTGCGCCAGCGCGGGCGCTATCGCGGTCGCAAACACGGCCGCTGCAAACGCACCGCTTTTGATTAGCTTCTTGAACATACGAACTCCCTCCGCTTTTAGTCTCGGCGAACTGCGCGAATGACCGCTACCGCATAGACTTGCCAAATGAAGCTACGATGACGAAGCCTACCTACGCCAGCGACTTTTGCTGCGATCCGGCTAAAGCATAATATGCAGCGTAGGCCTTGATCGCCCTGGCGTTGAGCGCGGCAAGATCGCGAGACACGTTGCCGAACCGTTTTGGCTCCAAGCTAGGTACCGGGAACGTGGGCTTCCCCGTAACGATCCAGTCTGCGAGTACACGCCCCGCGCCGCCTGAAGCTGCAATGCCAGATGTAAATCCAGCTGCCAGCCACACATTCGGGCGTTCAAAAGAAGGCCCAAGGATCGGCTCACCGTCTGGCGTAACCGGTATTGGGCCGTTGATGATGGTACGCATGCCGAGTTCGCCGAGCATTGGAATACGGCGTGCAGCAGCCTCAAGGATCGGCGACAACCGATCAAGCTGGTTCGGCAACAATTCACGTCCGAACGAAAATGGCATGTCGCCCCCGGCAGCGGGTTGCGTTTGTGGCTCCCAACCGCCGATCGCCAGCCCACCAACTTCCGGCTTCAGATAGAAATTGAGATCGGGATCACGCAAGGCTGGCAGACCGCGCGCGATAGCCCGATGTTTTTCTGTTACTGCATACTGATGCTCGAGCGCCGCGACCGCCAGATCGACGCCGAACATGCGGCCGACCTCGCGCGCCCACACGCCTGGGGCCAGAATGACGGTCGTGCAGGCAAGGGCGCCTCGATCGGTTTCAATCTCGGTGATCCGATCGTCGCTCTTGACGGCGCCGATAACGCGGACGCCTTCGATAAAGCGCACGCCCAGCCTCTTGGCGCGGGCAGCATAGGCATTCGTCAGGCTCGCCGGATCGACGAAGCCATCGCCACCGACGAAGGCTGCGCCTTCCACACCCTCCGTGGACATCAGAGGGAACCGCCGCTGCGCTTCGGCAGCGCCGATGAGTGTGAAATCTATGCCGTACTGCCGTGCAATCGGCTCGGCCGCCTCGTACTCGGCAAGCCGCGCTTTCGACGACGCAATGCGGAGCGAGCCGACCGCGTGCCAATCGATCGGCGTTTCCGCTTGGATCTCGTCGTAGACCTTGACCGAGGCCTGCATCAGCCGCGTCAGGTCCTCCGCCGATCGATACTGGCCGATCAAGCCCGCCGCGTGCCACGTCGAGCCGTGCGTGATCGCGTTCTTCTCAAGCACGACGACATCGCGCTCGCCCGCCTGCGCCAAGTGCATCGCAATCGAGCAGCCGATAGCGCCAGCACCGACGATGACAATTTTTGCCGATGAGGGAAGCTGCTCAGCCACTGGGACGATCCTTGAAGCCGAGCGAACGCCACTTCGGTTTTTCCTGTGAGGCCACCGCAGGCTGGGCGACATCGAGGCTGGCGAGATACCAATCGACGAATTGCTGGACGTTGGTCTCACGCGTGTTGGAGTAGGGGCCGGGAACGTAGGCAGGCGAAGTAACACCGGACTGGTTAGCCTGGCAGATCACCCAGTCCTGTTCGGACGTGCGCTTCCAAAACGGCAACAGCTTCTCTAGCGCATAGTCGCGACCCGGCTGTGCGTCCTTGTGCACGAACCAAGACACGTCGACCTGCGTGGCTGTGGCCGACAACGGCGTGATGCGCGTCGCTACCGCATGATCATCACTGGCATGCTGCCAGAAGTTCGGGAACACCGTCGCCCGCAGCGTGCCACAACTCCACGTATCGCGATCGCGGAACGTGCCCATCAACGGCGCGACCGGTTGGCCATCAAGGCTCTGGGTCTTCCAGCGCTCCATCAGCGGCGCACGCGTAACGCGCCAGAACTTGCCCGTCATGTCCGACGCGGCGACGGCCGGACCGAGTCCCAGGGCTTCGAACCGGGCTTTGGCGAGTGCGGTTTGCCGGTCGACTTCGGGGATGTTCGCCTCGTTGAACCGAGCGGTATCGTAGACACCCTTTACGTATTCGGGGTGGGCGTTATCGCAATGGTAGCACTCGCGATTGTTCTCGAAGATCAACTTCCAGTTGGCCTCGACCGTGTAGCGGATGGTGTGTGCGAGCTTGGCGTCGGCGAAACCTTGGTGCTGCATTTGCGCGGCGATTTCGGCAGAACCTTCGTCGAAGGCGACAGCATCGCCGCCCAGGCAAACAAACAACACGCCGCCGAGGTTCTTTAGCGCGACCGGATGCATTCCGAGTTGTGACTGGTGGATGCCAAACTCGCGCTCGGTCGGCGTGCGCAATCGGCCATCGAGTTCGTAGGTCCAGGCGTGGTAGGGGCACACGAACGATCGGCCATGACCGTGCTCGCCGGTGCAGATGCGTGCGCCGCGATGGCGGCAGGTGTTGTGGAAACCGCGCACTTCCCCATCAGAGCCGCGCACCAGCACGACGCGATCGGCACCAACATCCCATGTCATCCATTCGCCAGCATGTGGGATCTGGCAGGCATGGCCGGCATAGAGCCAATGCCGCCGCCAGATCCGATCGAGATCGGCGTTGAAGACGCCGGGCGACACGTAAAACATGCGCGAGAGCGGACCGCCCGGAGCGTAGCTCGCCTTGAGTGCGGCGATGCGCGCCGCATCATACTCGTATGCTGACGTGGCCGAAGTGGTCATCTCTTGAAATCATCTCCGCTTCGCCTGCCTCCACTAGTGACCAGTACGCCGAGTTACACCGGCCAGGGGAGCGAGTAGGTCTTGACGTTGGAGTAGCTCTTCATTGCTTCCCACACGCCTTCCTTGTAGCCGAGCCCGGAATCCTTGATGCCGCCGAACGGGCTCATCTCGATGCGATAGCCGGGCACTTCCCATACATTTACCGTACCGACATCCAGCCCATTTATGAAGCGCGTGATCGTATCGAGCCGGTTCGTGCAAATGCCGGACGACAATCCGAATGCCGTCGAATTGGCGATCTTGATGATCGTGTCGATGTCTCCGGGAACGCGGATGATCGGCACCACGGGGCCGAATGTTTCCTCGTGCACGAGTTCGCACGTATAGGGCACGTGATCGACGACGGTGACTGGAAATAACGCGCCTTTGCGCTGATCGCCGTAGAGAAGCTTTGCGCCCTTCGACACTGCGTCTTGCACGCGCGCCTCGAATTGCTTAGCGGCACCTTCGTGAATCACGGTACCGACATCGACGGTCGGATCCATCGGATCGCCGCACTTGAGCTTCTTAGCCTTGGCGAGAACGAGTTCGGCGAACTTGTCCGCGACTTTCTCGCAAACCAGGATGCGCTTAACCGCTGTGCAGCGCTGACCGGAATTCTTGGTTGCGCCCTGCACCGCGAGATCGGCCGCCTTGTCGAGATCTGCATCAGACAGATCATCCATTACGATCAGGGGATCGTTGCCACCGAGTTCGAGCACGAGCCGCTTATAGCCGGCCTTCCCGGCGATGTACTTGCCGACCTTGACCGAGCCGGTGAATGTGACGACGTCGGCATGCGGATCGGTGATCATCGCATCACCCATCGTGCGCGGATTACCAGTGACGATCGACAGCATTTCCGGCGGCAGGCCTGCCTCATAGAGAATATCGGCAAGCACGAGGGCTGTCAGTGGCGTCAATTCGGTTGGCTTCGCCACCATCCGGTTGTTCATCGCGATCGACGGCGCGATTTTGTGGCTGATCATGTTGAGCGGATGATTGAACGGCGTAATAGCCGAGATGCACCCCTGCACTGGTCCGCGCGACGTATAGATGCGCCGCGGCTTGCCGTGGGGCGTGATATCGCAACTGTAGACTTCCGAATCGTCGCGGATCGCAAGTTGACCCGCGAGCGAATAGACGTCATAGGCGCGGCCGACTTCGTAGATGCTGTCCTTGAGGCAGAGGCCTGACTCGGCCGTGATCAGCAGGGCGATCTCATCCCGGCGCCGCGCCAAGATCTCCGCCGTCTTCATCAGGATTTTCTGGCGATCGTACTTCGTCAGCTTGGACTTGTAGGCGTTGCCGGTCTTGAACGCCTCGGCCACTTGCCGCGGATCAGCCGCCGGCACGGTGGCGACCACCTCGTTGGTATAGGGATTGCGCACCTCGACCTGCGCGTCGGCATCGACGAGCTTGCCTGCGATCCGCATTTTTTCGTGCGATTTGACCGGCAGCTTCGGGCGCGAGACTTTTTCTTGCATCGACTTTTATGACCTTTTCAAGCAACCCGGTTGAGCGCGACATCGAACACGTCGAAATTACGCAATGAGTGGTTGGCCGCGATCTCGATGCGGCGGTTGGCAATCATCGGCACGCGCTGTTCGGTAATGCCGCCGTGGCTGCGCAACGGCTCGGTGAGACCCGACAGATCGTGCTTCTTGGCCGATGTGCCGAGCGTCATATGCCGCGTCGATATGACGACAATATCGCCGATGCGGTCGGGAGGTAGATCGAAACACTTGCACGCATCCGCGCGCGACAATGCCATCTCGACGCCAGGCGTTGCGCGCAACCGCGCCAAAAGCGGCCGGAAGTCCGAATCCGGATCGACATGCACGGTTGCAAACGATCCGAGTGCGCCGTGGTGAACCACGTAGGGGTCGGTAATCGGCAGGATGACGCGCACTTTGTCCGGCCCGATCCAGCTCTCGATCAGCGTCTCCAGATAGATGACGTTCGGCTGTTTGGTTTTGGGATCATGCTTGTCGTTCATGCCATGATCGGCGGTTGCGACGACGACCGCGCCCATCTGGTCGAGCATTGCCAGATAGCTATCGATCATCCCATAAAAGTCGTTGGCGATCTTCGAGCCCGGCCCGGCTTTGTGCTGGATGTAGTCAGTCGTCGATAGATACATGAGGTCGGGCCGATGCCGAGCCATCAGCTTCACGCCGGCGGCGAAAACAAATTCGGATAGATCGGCCGAATAAACTTCGGGCAGCGGCTTGCCGACGAAACTCAATACGTTGTCGATGCCGTTGTCCGCCATATTTGCCTGATCGGCGCGCTCGGAAGAGAACGCGATTGCCCGCCCGGATGCATAATCGAGACCGTTCGATAGCAGCAAGCGCAGCTTGTCCTTCGCCGTGACCATCGCGACCTTGGCGCCAGCGTCGTGAAACGATCGGATGATCGTCGGCGCGCGGAGAAACTTCGGATCGTTCATCATCACTTCGGTCTTGGTCGCTGGATCGTAAAAAAAGTTACCAGCGATTCCATGCACCGACGGCGGCCGCCCAGTGATGATCGACATATTGTTCGGATTGGTGAAACTCGGGACCACGCAATCGGCAAGCAAGTTCGCGCCGTCGCGCATGAAGCGGGCAAAAGCCGGCGCGCGGCCCGTCTTGATCGCCGCTTCGATGTAACCTGGCTCCGATCCATCAAGGCAGACCACTACGGTCGGCGCCTTCGGCCAGACATAGGTGCGGCCATTGCAGTTGACGGTGCTGCTAGCGGTGGAAGCTTTCACTTCAGTCATCATGCTGCACTCCTGAGGTCATCGACGCCCAATCCGACCAAAACCTCGGCGACGACGCGAAGGAAGCGGCGCATGTCATCGGCATCGATCCGGCCGATGCAGCCGATACGAAAACTATCGGCCACCGTCAGTTTGCCAGGATAGATCACATAGCCGCGATCTTTCAGAGCGTCGTAGAACGCCTGGAACTTGAATGCCGGATCAGCTGGCATGTGGAACGTATAAATGATCGGCGCCTGCAACCGTGCCGGCAGCAAAGGCTTGAACCCCAACGCCTGCATGCCCTCGGACAGCACCTTGCCGTTCTCGGTGTACCGGGCGCCACGGCCGGGCTGCCCACCCTCGGCGAAAAACTCCATCAGCGCCTGGTGAAACGACACGATCACGTGAATTGGCGGCGTGAACCGGTATTGCCCGGTCTTCACGAAGTTCTGCCACTGATCGTGCAGATCGAGCACCAGCGTGGTTGCATTACCCTTGGTCTCGGCCAGCGCTTCTTGGCGTGCGATGACGAAGCCGAGACCCGGCACGCCTTCAATGCACTTGTTGGACGACGCGGCAATTGCATCGACCGCAGTGGTGCGCACGTCGAGCGGTAGAGCACCAAACGCGCTCATGCTGTCGAGCAGAAAGCGCCGGCCATGCTTGGCCGCGATCGCTGCGACCTCCCGCACCGGGTTGAGTATGCCGCTGGTAGTCTCGCAATGGATCATGAATACGTGGGTGATCGCCGTGTCGCCTGCCAGCAGAGCCTCGACTTTGCTTAGGTCCGGCGGCGTATCCTCCGCCGTTTCATGAACGGTGAGATCGCGCTTGGCGATCTCCAGGATGCGGCGCGCGCGCTGTCCGTAGGATCCATTGATCAAAACGAGAACTTTCCCCGATGCCGGCACGAACGTCGTCAGCATGGCCTCGACGGCAAACGTGCCGGATCCCTGCATCGGCACCGTTACGTAATCGCCGCGGCCGTGCACGATGTCTGGAAGCCTATCCAGCACCTCGCGGTTGATGGCCAGGAAGTTCGCATCGCGCGATCCCCAGTCGTGGACCATCACGGACTTCACCGCGCGTGAGGTCGTCAGAGGACCCGGGGTCAGCAGCAACGGATCACCGGTTTCGGATGCACCAATGTGTCTCGCGACAACTTCGCTCATGATCGATTTGCCTCACAGGAACACGGGGTCGGCTCGAGCGAATATAGAATAAGACGGGCCATCGATCCAATCTGTCAATTCGATAGGTTCGATAGGTTTTATCTATCCATGAAGACATTTGTATTGCAATCGAAGAGCAGTTACCGACACTTCCTTGCGCTGGCGTATTTGCGCCGTGCAGACGCAAACCTGGACTGAAGGATTGCAATGGGTGGAAGTGAGCTGCTGCTGACGTTGTTGGGCGGTGTTGCCCTGCTGCTATGGGGTGTTCGCATGGTCCGCACGGGGCTGACGCGGACCTTCGGTGCCGCGCTGCGCAGCGTGCTCAATCATGCCTCGCGCAACCGCCTGATCGCTTTCGGATCCGGCGTCGGCGTCGCGGGCGTCCTGCAGAGCGCAACGGCGACTGCGCTATTGCTGGCGTCTTTCGCCGGCCGCGGCCTTCTCACGCTACCGAGCGCCCTTGCCATCATGCTCGGCGCGGATGTCGGCACGACGCTCGTCGCCCAGATCTTCGCCTTCGACGTGAAATGGTTGTGGGCCAGCTTCATGATCGCAGGCGTCGTGGCGTTCAACGCTTCGAGCCGGGATCGCGTGAAGAACATAGGCCGCATATCTATCGGCCTCGCGCTGATGCTACTAGCGCTTAGCGTGCTCGGCGGCGTTTCCGGCGCTTTGCGTGGCAGTCCGGCCGTGCAGACGATCTTGACGGCGCTCGGCTCCGAACCGGTGATCGCCATCATTGTGGCGGCGCTGATTACATGGCTCTCGCATTCGAGCCTTGCCATGGTGCTGTTCGTGATGGCGCTGGCGGCCAGCGGGGCGGTGACGCCAAGCTTGGCGATCGCGTTGGTGCTGGGGGCTAACATCGGCGGCGCGATCGCACCATTCATGGCGTTGTCCGGAGCGCCTGTCGCGGCACGGCGTGTGCCTTTGGGCAATTTCATTGCGCGCGGCACGGTCGCCATCGTCGCCATCCCGCTGATCGCCTATCTGGCCGGATTGTTTTCCTGGATGAGCAGCGACCCGGCGCGGTTGGTTTTGAACTTCCATACCGCGTTCAATCTGGCTGTTGCTATGATCTTCCTGCCGCTGCTCGATCCGCTGGCGAGACTTGCCATTGCCGCGCTGCCCATGCCGCCAGAGGCTCCCGATCAGCGCCTGCAGCGTCACCTAGATCCGACCATCCTCGACGCGCCTTCGGAAGCGCTCGGCTGTGCCATGCGCGAGACCCTGCATGTCGGCGATATCGTACTCGACATGATGCGCCGCTCTCTGATCGCGATCGAAGGTAACGACATCAAGATCGTCAAGGAGGTCGAGAAGGCCGATGATGATGTCGATGCCTTGCACGAGGCGATCAAGCTCTACCTGATCCAAGCATCGAAAACGGAGATGAGCGAAGCCGACAGCCGCCGCTACGTCGAGATTCTGACGTTTACGACCAACCTTGAGCATATCGGCGATATCATCGACAAGAACCTCATGGAACTCGCCGCCAAAAAAATTAGGAAACGGCTGCAGTTCTCCGGCGAGGGACTGGAGGAGATCAAGAGGTTCCACGGCCAGGTCATCGATAACATGCGCCTCGCTCTGAACGTGTTCGCGACCCGCGATATCACGCTGGCGCGCCGCCTGCTGCGCGAAAAAACGTCAATGCGGGCGCACGAGTTCGAGGCAGCCGACCGCCATTTCGCGCGATTACGTGACGGCCGTACAGAGTCGATCGAGACCAGCTCGATCCATCTCGACATTATCCGCGATTTAAAGCGGATAAACTCGCACCTGACGTCGGTCGCATATTCGATCCTGGATGCGGCCGGCGAATTGCGCGACAGCCGCCTGCGCGAACACAAAAAGGCGGCAGTACCAACGCCAGTCGAGAAGATGCCCTGACAGTTGGTGGAGGGGTTCGTCAGGCCGTCTTGAAACTAGCCTCGGTCTTGGCCTTGATCTCATCGATCGAAACGCCGTCGGCGCGCTCGATGAGGGTAAGGCCGGTGCCGCCCTTCTTGTCCACGGTGAAGACCGCGAGGTCGGTTATCACGAGATCGACGACGGCGGCACCAGTGAGCGGAAGATTGCAACGTTTGAGGAGCTTCGACTCGCCCTTGGCCGCATGCTCCATGACGACGACGACGCGCTTGACGCCGGCCACGAGATCCATCGCGCCGCCCATGCCCTTTACCATCTTGCCGGGGATCATCCAGTTGGCGAGATCGCCGTTCTCGGCAACTTGCATGGCGCCAAGGATCGATAGATCGATGTGGCCGCCACGGATCATGCCGAAGCTGTCGGCGCTGGAAAAATAGCTCGTCGTCGGCAGTTCGGTAATGGTCTGTTTGCCGGCGTTGATGAGGTCGGGATCCTCTTCGCCCTCATAGGGGAAGGGGCCCATGCCGAGCATGCCATTTTCGCTCTGCAGCTGCACCGACATGCCGGCGGGAATGAAGTTCGACACCAGCGTCGGGATGCCGATGCCCAAATTTACATAGAAGCCGTCACGCAGCTCTTTCGCCGCGCGCGCCGCCATTTGATCACGAGTCCAGGCCATGGGTCTTCTCCGAAAAACTTGAATTTGCTGAAAGTCAGGCGCGCTTGCGGGTCGTGCGCTGCTCGATGCGTTTGGCGGCGTCCTTGGCGACGACGAGGCGCTGAACGAAAATGCCGGGCGTGATGATGTGATCCGGGTCGAATTCGCCAGCCTCGACAAGATGTTCAACTTGGGCGATCGTGATTTTTCCAGCCGATGCCATCATCGGATTGAAGTTCCGCGCGGTCTTGCGATAGATGAGATTGCCTTCGGTATCACCCTTCCAGGCGTGGACGATCGAGACGTCGGCAACGAGGCCACGTTCCATGATGTATTTCTCACCATCGAACTCCTGGACCTCCTTGCCTTCGGCAATCAGCGTGCCATAGCCGGTCTTGGTGAAAAACGCGGGAATGCCAGCGCCACCAGCCCTGATGCGCTCGGCCAGCGTACCTTGCGGATTGAACTCCAACTCGAGCTTGCCAGACAGATACTGCTCGGCGAAAAGCTTGTTTTCACCGACGTAAGAAGAGATCATCTTCTTGATTTGACCAGTTTCCAACAGCAAACCAAGGCCCGCACCGTCAATGCCGGCATTGTTCGAGATTACGGTCAGGTTCTTGACCCCCGACTCCCGGATCGCGCCGATCAGAACATCGGGAATGCCGCACAGGCCGAAACCGCCGGACATCACGACCATGCCATCCTTCAGCACGCCAGCCATGGCCGACTTCGCGTCCGCGTACACTTTGCCCATGAAAGCCGATCCTCAAATGTTGAACTTCGTTGCTGACCGGTGCCCGGTTGCGACGAAGATATTGTTTACCGCTGCCAAGATGCTGGCGCAGACACCTCGTTCTAACTGCTTGCGCAGGCGACGCAAGATCATAAACCACGGGCGATGCGCACGACGCACGACCATCTTCAAGCGAAATCAGTTCGTTCCAATTGCTCCGGGGTTGGCACCTAGCTGACACTTGTACTTGTTGCGCAGATCGAAAGGAGGTTCTAAAAACAGCCAACGCTGAAATTTATGCACTATCGAGCTGTACCCTCAGGCGGACGGCAATCTCCTGAATGCTACGCTCGCGAAATGAGAAGGTTGATATGACTCGGTGGAGGGGGCCCGGACGATACGGCGGCATAGCTGTCATCACGCTTGCCGTTCTCATTGTCGCCGCCGCGGCACTCCCCGTCCTTATTTCCCTGGGGCCTCACGCACTTTCCGTTGCGAGAGGCCGCGCCAGCCCCCCGAACGAAGGCCTTGTCGTCTCCACTCCGGTTGCATTGGGGCTGAGCGGCCTCGTGACCATCGAGCGTGGAACACTTTATCCGGCAGACACTGCCGGACGGCCGGTACAGGTACCGATGACCGCTGCGCAAATCACGTCCGGTACGGGCCGGTTCATGATCGAGAACGGCTCGCTGCGCATTCAAAGCGGGCAGCAGACCAAATCTGGCGACGCCCAGCCTGCGATCATCGATGCGCTTTCGGGACTGCAGTTTGACACCTTGATGCTTCGCAACACGTCGGTTCACGTGCAGCTGCCAGACGGGCGCACTGAAACGATCTCCGACATCGATGGCGAAGTGTTCAACCGGCGAAAATCCTCTCTCGTCATCAAAGGCACCGGCGCCATGCGCGGCCAAAAGATCGAGTTCGAGGCAACCTCGGGTGTTCCGGCGGATGCGCGTCCCGGTGCGACGATCCCCATCAAGTTGATTGCGAAAACCGCCCTGTTCGAAGCGACGCTCGATGGGCGTGCAGGCTTCGTCGGGCCAACACAACTGCGAGGGACGATCGATTTTTCCGTCCCCAAGATCAGGCAAGTGGCGCGATGGTTTGGGGCGAACTGGCCAGCTGGCAACGGTTTGCGCAATGTCACGGGGCATGGCCTGTTCGATTGGTCTGGCCCGGCGATGGCGTTCAACCGCGCAACATTTCATGTGGATGGGAACGAAGCGCACGGCACGCTCAATCTGAGGTTTCTCGAAGCTCGCCCCTTTATCGGCGGAACACTCGCCTTCAAGACCTTCGATTTGTCGAAGTATTTCCCGGCCGAAGCGGCTGGAACGCCAGCCGCAATCGGTGCTACCTGGCAAAGCCTTTCCGGCGTCAATTTGAATGCACCGCTTCTACACCACTTCGATGCGGACATCCGTCTCTCTGCTGACAAGGTGTTGTTCAATCAAACCTTGCTCGGGCGTACAGCGGTGACCCTTACCGTTTCGGTAGCGGTCGCCTGGGCTTTATGAATCAAGCAAAATATATTTTATTTGTTAGTACTAGCGGTCGGTTGCGCTGCGCT
>JANOOW010000642.1:0-5185 GCA_031421555.1 Hyphomicrobiaceae bacterium
CGGCTATAGGCGGGTGGTATCTCAGCGTCGTGTCCCTGCACGCTGCGCCACACGCCGCGCACCAGTCCGAGGCAGTCGGCACCGACGCTCTTCAAGTTCGCCTGATGATGATAGGGCGTGCCGATCCACGATCTTGCCTCGGCAATGATCGTCGTGCGCTGACTGGTCATGAGCTGCCTCGCGCGAACGATGTTACGTAATCGTTGCCCGGCATATGTGGAAAACCGCGAAAGTTCGCGACGTTGGCGAACTTGCTCCGGCACGTCGCCAGATGCTTGTCGCAACCCGCGGTGATCTGAAAGGTGTCACCGATTGCTGGCGCAGTTGGCAGCTCCTGCCAGAGCTCGATCGTAGCCGAACCCGCCGACAAACTGTGCCGCTTCACCTCGATCGCGCGGCCTTGATTGATACCGCTTGTAAATGTCGCCAACCCGCGCGCGAACCAACCGCTCGCATAGCTTCCGAGGCCGGAAGCTTTGAAACTGCGCGTCGAGACCGAACTCGCAATCGTGCCGATGCCGCGAAAAATAGTCCCGCCAATCGCCACGCCACACCGCGCATTACCAACGTCGGCATCGCAGGCAAACTGATAGAGCCGGCCCTTCGGTTGACCGAGGTAATGAGCGAGGCCGCGCACCTCGGCGGTAAACGCCTGGCCGGTCCGCTTCACTTCACCCAGCGAACCAAACCGCATCAGCACACGCTGGTTCGGATCCTGCCAATTGACCCGGAAGATCTCGACACGGGCGTCGTCAAACGCACCGCCCGACAATTGATCTTCCTCCAGCCGTCCCGACTGCAGCGCGCCTTCGACGTCGAGGTTGTCGACGCTGAGACCGACCGCATCTTTGATCTCGGTCGCGGTAAAACCCGCCGACGCCTCGAACATCGTGCCGTCAAAACTCAGGTCGCGATCGTGATCGGTGAATCCAAAAGCGGTGCCATCGCGACGGGTCAACCGCCAGCACCAGCATAGCGTCGTCGCGCCCGTATCCAGATGCGCCTGCAGGCCCGCCGGAAGCGTCTTCATGACCGCACCTCGATGATCGGAATGTGTGGGATCGCGCCGTGCCGGAAACCTTGCACGTTGATCTCCAGCTTGTCGGTGTCGAACCGGACAGGACAATCGAACTCGAAGCCGACGGTCACAACATGACCGCTCGCGGGCACATGGCCAGTGAAAAAAGTCACGCGCCCGGCCGTCACGTCGACGATGAAATGAGTACCGCTCGTTTTCGCGACACCCGCTACCGCTATGATGACGGTCCCGGCTACCGGCTTCGTAATTGTGCGCGTCCACGGCGCATAGCTGCTGCCATAGGTCTTGCTCAGCTGGAACGCCGCTGTTGAACCGTTGCCGGTGCCGATCACCTGATCGAGCGCGCTGGCAACCGCTTGCGGCGCACACGATTTCCAGTCGGCTGCATCGCGCCAGCGGAACCCGTGCAGGCGGCCGCGGCGCTCTTCGAAGAAAGCGATGATGGCGTGCAATTGATCCAGCGTGTGCGCCCCATATCCCGCATTCCAGGCGCGGCGTGAGTCGGCCCAACGGCTGTTGCGCTCTTCCGCACCCGACCCAAGCGTCACGATGTCTGTTCGCCGTTCAGGCCCGCCATCCGCACCCTTCGAGATGTCGAGGGGGAAACGCACGTCGTGAAATGCCATGGGGCTGTCCTATCTCAAAGGTTGCGGTGACCCTGCGCGACGGCGCGGGCGAGCATGGCTGCGAGTTGCGTTTCGGATCGCCGAAAACTGTCGGCATCGGGCGAGGTGACGTTGAAGACGATCGGCCGGCCACCACCGCCACCATCGCTTTTGACGCCAAGCCGCCCGTCCGGTCCCCGCGCCAACGGCATGATGGCTTCCGCTCCACGCTCGCCCGCGATGCCGGTTTTGCCTCCGCCAAGGGGAAATGCGATCGGGCTTGCAATTACACCGCCGCTAGCGAACGGCACCGGCATGCCACCTTGGAACACGCCGCCGTTGGCGAAGGCCATGCCGCCGCCAGCACCGCTCATCAATCCGCTGAACGCCTGACCCAAGCCTTGCTCGAGTGGCTTGAATGCAGCAGACAGCGCCATGCGGCTCAAGCTCAGCGTGAGCGTGCTCAGCGTATCGTTCAAACTACGGCCTTTGACAGCCAGGCCGGTGAAGACATCGGTCAGCGCTGATCCGAACTGCCGGCCGTACTTCGTTGCCTTGTTGAGTTCCTGCTGCAGCTGGCCGGAATCGGCATTCACTGCAACCGTCCACGTTTCGATCGGTTCATCCACGGTTTTTGCCTAACTGTTCGATTGATCGGGAAACTGCCGCATCAAGCCGCCGAGATCGCCGCGAGAGGGCCGGGCAGTCAGCGGCACGAGCGCCCCAACGGCTGCCGCGAACTCGCGCGGCGTCATCGCCCAGAATGCGTCCGGCGATAGGCGAAGCAGGCCGAGGCCCGCCGCCATCACCTCGTCCCAGGGAAAGGGTCGTTTGCACCCACCCCCACAGGAGCGGCGGCAGCCGGAGATAGTGAGAGCGAGGGATCTGCACTGCCGCGCGACGGGGCCAAAGGCGAGACCTCGGCAACCCCGAACGTTGCCTGCAGCAGTTGCGCGACCACGCCGACGAAGCCAGCCGCTCCGCCATCTGCCTGCAATTGAGCGACCGCCTCATCGGCGATCTTCAAACCAGCACCGCGCAGTCCCGCGCCGATGATGCGGACTGCATCGCTCGCCTTGAGCCGTCCATCGCCGAAGCGTTGCGCCAATGCCAGCATGTCGGCATCACCGAACGCTGATTCCAACTCCGCTAGCGCACCGAGCGTCAAACACAATTTGTGCGGCCGTCCGTCGAAGACCGCATCGATCTCACCACGATATTTGTTTGCCATGTCAGCTCCTTTAGATCGCGGTGAATGTCAGCTCGGCGGCACTTTCGAGCGCGAGGTCGAAACCAACTTCGCCGTCGTGCTTGCCGGTCAACTCGAATGCGCTGATCTGGAACGCGCCCTGCACCACACCGAAATCGGGGATGACGATCTGCCAGGTTTTGATCACGCCGTTGAAGAAAGCGGTGCGGATCGCAGCGTCAGATACGGCATCCTTGAAGATGCCCGAGCCGGTCACCCGCGCCGTGCGCACCGACGCGCCCGCCAGCAACTCGCGCCATTGGCCGGCCGAGTCTTGATTGGTGATATCGACCGTCTCGGCGTTGAACGCGAGCGTTCGCGCCCGCAGGCCGGCGACGGTGATAAAGCCGGCGCCGCCATCGTCGACCTTGAGCAGCAGGTCCTTGCCCTTTTGTGCAGCCATGTCGGATCCTCTTGGGTTGGTTGCGTTGATTTGGTACTCGACGCGCGCGGCGGCCGGCGCGCGGAAGGCGTGTCGCCGCGCGCCGCTAGAACACCTCGGTCACCGCGCGAAATCGCACGACGCCGCGCCAAGTTTCGTTGTCCGGCTCGCGGCGCACGTCGGTGAATTCGTGCCGCAACGAGATCAGCCGGTGCCCGTCGAGCACGAGTGCCCGCTGATCGAGCGCCACTTCGATCACGCTCGATATTTCGTGAGCTGGCTTGCGGCCACTCGCGCGGGTCCAGACATGCAGCGTGACGATGTGCTCGTGCGCATCGTCCGTACCCGTTGACCAATCGCGCACGGTGCTCTGCCCGTACGATACGTAAGGGAAAACCGGCTGCCTCGGCACGTCGTCGTAAATACGCGGACCACCGATCAATGCCAGCGTCGCCACGTCCGCGATCAGGCACGCATGGATCGCCTTCTGCAACGCCCAAGATGAACTCGGCATCTGCGTCTACCTCGCGGTCAAAGGCGTTGATGGCTGAGCCGGGCTTGGCAGTACCGGCCTGGGTTGTACTGGCGGCGGCGGAACAGGCGCGCTCGCCAGCTGTCGCGCTGTCTCCGCCAACCGGGCAACGCGAGCCTCGCCGAGTGATCCGCCGAGCCCGCGCACTCGAACATCGAACTTCATGCCGCGACCTCCTCGACCAGGCAGGTCAAGCGGCGGCGGCGATCATCCACATCGCGCACGGCACGAATGAGATAGATGCGCGCGCCATCGTGAAAGCGCATCGCGGCAGTCAAATCGCTGCGCCACCTGATGATGACTTCATGGCTGATCCGGGCCGACACACCATCGGCATCGACGATCTCGCGGCCGGACGTTGGCCGTACCGATGCCCAAACCGTTGCGACGAAGCTCCACGATGTGGCAGCCGAGCCGCCGTCATCGCCAGCGCGTAGCGGGGCCTCGATGATCATTCCGTGACGTAAATTCCCAACCGGTTGCGTGTTCATAGGCGGCGCATCCGATATGGTTCGAGAAGCCCGATCACGGCATCGGGAAAGCTTTTCGGCATCGCGCCTTCGACGAACGGTTCGCGGTTCTCGAACCAGTGCGCGACCAACCGAGCCCGCGACCTTTGAGATCGGATGCAATTAGTACCGCGTACTCGGCGCGGCTTCTATCTGGGTCGGAAATCATGCGCGCGACGCCGAGTAGCGCACCCGTCGCTTCATCGAGTGCCACGAACGCCATTTCCCGCGCGTAGTCGATCTGCGTAAGCCGGGCGATCAGCTTGTGTGAGACGCTATGGCCGGCCGTGAAGAACCGCATGCGCATGTCGGCAGGGGTCACGCGCTTGCTTAGGTCCTCATAAAGCCACTCGTCTTCGGGGCGGATTGGGCGGATCAGCAGGTGACCAACGTCCGGCAACGTGGCGCGCCGCTCCTCGTGGACCGGATAGGGCGTGATCGACATCGGCTGGCGCGGGTGTTCTGTCTGGCTGACCACACGCATGCGGGCATCGAGCGCGATGACGCCCCTTTCGTCTGCGAGGAGAGGGTTGATATCGAGTTCGCGGATTTCGGGATGCGTGATGACCATCGCACTGATCTTGGCTAATGTCAGCGCTATCGCCTCAAGGTCAGCGGCCGGGCGATCACGATAGCCCTCGAGCAACTTGTGGATGCGGGTTTGCCGCATCAGGTCGCGCGCAAGTTTCATATCGAGCGGTGGCAGCGCCTGGCCAGTATCGTTCACGACTTCCACTGAAGTTCCACCAGCACCAAACATCAGGATCGGGCCGAACGTAACATCCTCGCTCACGCCGATGATCAGCTCATGCGCCCGGGGGCGGTGGACCATGGCCTGGACCGTAAAGCCATCAATCCGCGCTCTGGGG
>JANOOW010000643.1:0-8377 GCA_031421555.1 Hyphomicrobiaceae bacterium
TCGTGCACGACGAGTTCGAGTTGTATCAGATCACCAAGGCGCAGTTGCGTAACCTGATCAGGCCACGTGTCGAAAGCCTGTTGAGCCAAGCGATGGAAAAACTTGTCGCAGGAAAGATGCAGGCTTATGGAGCTAAGCGAATCGTCCTGACCGGTGGCACAGCGCAACTGTTGGGTTTGCCGATGTTTGCAGGCCGCCTTCTCGATTTGGCGGTACGCGTGGCAGCACCCCTGCCGATTGCGGGCATGGCGTCAGGTTCCAGTAATCCAGCGTATGCGACCTTATTCGGTCTGTTGGCAGCCGCTGCCAATCCGGCAACGCAATCTCTGGCCGGGCGCACAAGCCCGGAAGAGCATGCGGGCTACTTCGGGCGCATGGGGCAGTGGTTGCGTCAGAGTTTCTAAGGGCTGCGGTAACAGCGGCATTCGTGCCGTTGTCTGGCGCAAGGTGGAATGGGAATGAACATCAAGCTCGAGTTGCCGAAACTGACGGACTTGCGCCCCCGCATCACGGTGATCGGCGTGGGTGGCGCCGGTGGCAACGCGATTAACAACATGATCGCGTCCGGCCTCGATGGCGTCGAGTTCGTGGTCGCCAACACCGACGCTCAAGCGTTGGCACTGTCGAGCGCCGAACAGCGCATTCAGCTTGGCGTCAATCTGACCGAGGGGCTGGGCGCTGGCTCGCGGCCCGAGATCGGGCAGGCTGCCGCCGAAGAAGCACTCGACGACATTCGCGCGCAGATCTCCGGCTCGCACATGGTTTTCGTCGCCGCCGGCATGGGCGGTGGCACGGGCTCGGGCGCTGCCGGTGTGATCGCCCGCATCGCCAAGGAAGCGGGCGTGCTGACCGTCGGCATCGTCACCAAGCCGTTCCAGTTCGAGGGCGCCCGCCGCATGCGCGTTGCCGAAGCCGGCATCACGGAACTGGCCCGCTACGTCGACACTCTGATCGTCATTCCGAACCAGAACCTGTTCCGCATCGCCAACGAACGCACGACCTTTGCCGAAGCATTCGTGCTGGCCGATCAGGTGCTTTATTCCGGTATCGCCTGTATCGTGGACCTGATCGTCAAGGAAGGCTTGATCAACCTCGACTTCGCCGACGTGCGCACGGTGATGAGCGGCATGGGCACGGCCATGATGGGCACGGGCGAGGCTGCAGGCGAACGCCGCGCGATCCATGCCGCCGAGGAGGCAATCACCAATCCGCTGCTCGACGACGTGAGCTTGAAGGGTGCGCGCGGCCTGCTGCTGTCGATTATCGGCGGCAAGGACATGACGTTGTACGAAGTCGATGAGGCCGCCAGCCGCGTGCGCCTCGAGATCGACCCGGAAGCCAACATTATCGTCGGCGCATCGTTCGACGATTCGATGGGCGATCGCCTTCGCGTGTCGATCGTGGCATCCGGGATGTCGCGCGGTAGCGAAACCACAGCGGCCACGAGCCAAGGCGCGGCGGCACTAGCGGCGGCGGCGAATGTGCAGCGCCGCCCTTCGCCTCCACCTATTCCCTCGCATGACGCATCGATTAGCTCGTCGGCCACCTTGCAACTGGACCAAAATCTGGCAGCCATCATGTCGCGTGGGCCAGCCGATGTCGCGGTTCATCACGGCGCGCCATCACTTGGTATTCCGGTGTCGCCCGCGCAACTGCAGCCACTGACCGGCCAGCTACCACTGAGCCAACCGCTGGAACCGTTTCAACCGCGTCAGGCGCCCGAGATGCAGCGGCCGCAACGGCGCATGCCCGAGGTCGAAGATTTCCCACCGGTTGCGCAACGGGAATACCGCGCTCGCGCCGTCACGCCCGACCCGAACAATGCGGTTGGTCCACGCGTGTACAAGGCGCCCGATGCGGACCGGCCGCGCAAGCCGGGCCTGTTCGAGAGATTGACTGGATTGGCGCGCCGCGAAAACGAATCAAAGCGATTCGCGGCGCCCGTTTATCCACAGGCTCAGACGCCGGCGGTGCCGCCGCTGGCCAACGCCCCTGCGGGAGGCCATCGTCAGGGTCCGCAACAGGATCCCAACCGGTCTATGAGCAACAATACTGAACGTGCTGATCTGCCTGTGTTTTTCAACCGCGAACGTTCGTAAGCCGATCACCGCCGTCATGAGTTTTCAGGTCTCTGAACGGTTCTGATACAAGCGGTAATATGTCGTAAGAAAGCGTGATTTGTCCCCAAGGGAACGTGCAAGCTATCTTTCGTTCAGGGACAAAAGCAGCAAGCCACAACAACTTCGCCAACAAACTGGCAGCTAGCTTTCGTGAGTACAAGTTACGACGGGGACTTTGGGGAATGGTTCGGCACAAGGTTGGGAGCCTTGTGTCAGCCATCGTGGATCGAGGGACAGCGCTCACATGTCGAAGCGATTTATCGGCGCGCGACAAACTACGGTTGCGCGTGAGGTCGAAATGAAGGGCACGGGGGTGCACAGTGGAGCGCCAGTTTCTTTGGTGCTCCACCCAGCTGACGCCAACACCGGCCTACGTTTTTTAGTCAGCAAGCGTGGCCGCATCGTCGCTGAAATTCCAGCCGACGTCCGGTTCGTCAAGAACCTCACACTCTGTACGGTGATCGGCGATGATACTGGCGCCAGCATCAGCACTGTCGAGCATCTTCTCGCCGCTCTGCGCGGCCTCGGCGTCGATAACTGCTATATCGAGGTCGACAGCAAAGAAGTGCCGATCATGGACGGCAGCTCCGCGCCCTTCGTCAAGGCAATCGACGAAGCCGGCATCGCTGAGCTTTCCGAGCCCCGTACGTTTATCAAAGTGTTGAAGCCGGTCCGTGTCGAAGACGGCGATTGCTGGGGCGAGATCGTCCCCCACAACGGCTTCCACCTCGACGTCGAGATCGACTTCGCGACGACCGTCATCGGCCGTCAGCGTTTGAGTATCGAAATGACGCCGGGCGTGTTCCGTAACGACATTTCGCGCGCTCGCACCTTCGGTTTCATGTGCGATGTCGAGCGTCTTTGGAAGGCTGGCCTGGCTCTCGGCGCCTCGCTAGACAACACCGTCGCAATCGGCGACGACAAGATTATCAATCGTGAAGGCCTGCGCTATCCGCAGGAGTTCGTCCGCCACAAGATGCTCGATGCGGTCGGCGATCTGGCGCTGGCTGGCCACCCGCTATTGGCGTCCTACCGTTCGGTTCGCGGCGGGCATCGCTTGAATGCTCACGTGTTGCAGGCACTTTTGGCCGATGCTACGGCGTGGACGATGGTCCAGGCTCCCCGGGTTCGCGAGCAGTCAGGTCAGTCGGTATACCGCGCGCAGCCGATGACAGCTCTAGCCGCTGGCGAGTAAGCGCGAGCGGCGGATCGTGGAGGCGAGTTACAGCCGGCGATCACCAGCCTACTGTGGCCGGAAATCACCCGTTGCGCCTTTCGGTCGCCGCAGTTTCGCTGATTGATGCAGCCGTGATTGCAGAGGTGGCGTACCGAAAGAGTGTGGGCCGTTTGGTTCGTTCACTATCGGGGTTTGCGACTCACATGCTAGCGTCGCATAGCGGCACGTGCGCCGTAGTCAGATCGGACGTCGAATGAGCAAGGCCAATCCAAGCAAGATGTTGCTGCTCGCGGGCGTTGCCGCTGCCTGCCTAGCGGCGGGTGGTTGTGCTTCGTCGGACGACGCCGCGAAGGCAGCCCTCAATCCCGATCCGCCGGACCGTATGTATGCCACGGGCGATGCGTTCATGGCCAAGGGCAGGTGGGAAGACGCGGCCAGGAAGTTCGAAGATCTCGACCGCGATCACCCGTATGCACCGGAAGCGCGCCGCGCCGTTGCGATGTCCTCCTATGCCTATTACAAGGCCGGCAAGTATCCGGAGGCAATCACCAATGGCAAGCGCTATACGACGATGCATCCCGGCACCAAGGAAGCGGCACTCGCCCATTACGTCGTCGCCAGCTCCTATTATGACGAGATGCGTGGGCCCAACCGCGATCAATCGAACACGCGCAAGGCGTTGACGGAATTCAAAGCACTGAAGGCACGCTATGCCGACAGTCAGTATGCCAAGGACGTCGACAACAAGATTCGCATTTGCGAGGACAGCTTGGCCGCGTCCGAAATGGAAGTTGGCCGCTATTACCTCAAGAACAAGCAGCACACCGCGGCGATCGGGCGTTTCAAAACCGTCGTCACCGAATACCAGACGACACCGCATGTCGAAGAAGCGCTCATGCGTCTGACCGAGAGCTACATGTTGCTCGGCGTCAAGTCGGAAGCGCAGAACGCTGCCGCCGTGCTGGGGCACAATTTTCCCGACAGCCAGTGGTACAAGGATGCTTACGCGCTGCTGCAGTCCGATGGCCTTGCACCGCGAGAGCAGGGCGGTTCGTGGCTGTCGAAGGCGTGGCAGGGCATCAAGGTCCCGAAGCTGTCGATGACGTCGGAATAAGTCCGCGAAAAGTATCCGGTTCTGGACGCGCGGTCATCGGCCGCGCGTTTTGCGTTGTGCACGACGCGGTTTGCTTGCCGGCTTGGGGTTGCCTAGCGGGCGTGGGGTGCTCCATCTTACCGGCTAGACTTTTCGTGCGAGGAAACGAGGCCGTGCCATCCCGGGAGAAAGTGTCCAATGAGGCTGCCGCCCGCGACGAGCTGGCTGGTCTGCGCGCGCAAATCGCTCACCATGACAAACTCTATCACGGCAAGGACTCGCCCGAAATTTCGGATGCTGAATACGATGCGCTGCGTCGCCGCCTGGATGTGGTCGAGACGCAGTTCCCGAAACTGAAGTCGCCCGACAGCCCCTCCGCAAAGGTCGGCGCCGCGCCAGCCGAGGGTTTCGGCAAGATCCGGCATGCGGTGCCGATGCTTTCGCTCGGCAACGCCTTCGACGATAGCGAGATCAAAGACTTCACCGATCGCGTGCGCCGGTTTCTCAGTATCGCTTCGGATGGCGAGATCGCCTTCACGGCGGAACCGAAGATCGACGGGCTATCGATCTCGCTGCGCTTCGAGCACGGAAAATTCGTGCAGGCGGCAACGCGCGGCGATGGCACCGAAGGCGAGAACGTTACCGCCAACGTCGCCACCATCAAGCAGATCCCGCACAAGCTGCATGGCGGCGGCAATGCTGGCATCCCGGATGTGATCGAAGTGCGCGGCGAGATCTACCTCAGCCACGAGGACTTTCGCCGGCTCAACGAAGCCCAGGCCGCGGCCGGCGAGAAGATATTCGCCAACCCGCGCAACGCCGCGGCTGGTTCCTTACGCCAACTCGACGTATCGATCACCGCCACGAGGCCGCTGCGTTTTTTCGCCTACACGTGGGGCGAGGCATCGAGCTTGCCGGCTGACACGCAGACCGGCGTCGTCGAAGCGTTCGGCCGGTGGGGCCTGCCGGTCAATCCGTTGATGCAGCGCTACTCCACAGCAGATCAACTCATCGCCTATTATCGCGATCTTGGACTGAAGCGCTCGAGTTTGGGTTACGATATCGACGGTGTCGTCTACAAGGTTGATCGCCTCGACCTACAGCAACGCCTCGGCTTCGTCAGCCGCGCGCCGCGATGGGCGATCGCACACAAGTTCCCGGCCGAGCAGGCAACGACGACGGTGCTTGGCATCGACATCCAAGTCGGGCGCACCGGCGCACTGACGCCCGTCGCCAAACTGCAACCGGTGACCGTCGGCGGCGTCGTCGTCTCCAATGCGACGTTGCATAACGAGGACGAGATCGCCCGCAAGGATGTGCGCATCGGCGACACCGTCGTCGTGCAGCGCGCCGGCGATGTGATCCCACAAGTGGTCAGCGTTGTTCTGGACAAGCGCCCCGTTTCGAGCGCGCCATACAAATTCCCCGATCATTGCCCTTCGTGCGGATCTGCCGCGTTACGCGACTGCGATCCGGAGAGCGGATCGACGGACGTCGTACGCCGCTGCTCCGGCGGCCTCACCTGCCCGGCACAAGCCAAGGAGCGCCTCAAGCATTTTGTTTCCCGCAATGCCTTGGACATCGAAGGTCTCGGCGACAAGCAGATCGAAGCGTTTTTCGACGACGGCCGCATCAGGCAGCCAGCCGACATTTTCACGCTGGCCGGCAACGACAAGCGCTCAATGAAGAAGCTCGCCGAGCAGAAAGGGTTCGGCCAGAAGTCGGTCGATAAATTGTGGGCGGCGATCGACGCCCGGCGCACCGTGCCACTCGACCGCTTCGTCTTCGCGCTCGGTATCCGCCAGATCGGCGAAGGTACGGCGCGTGATCTGTCGAAAGCCTACGGCACGTTCGAAGCGTTTCGTGCGGGCGTCGAAGCAGCCGTCGCTGGCGGCCGCGACAGCGAAGCCTACCACGACATCGACAACATCGAGGGTATCGGCGAGGCCGTGGTCGACGCGCTCATCGGGTTCTTCGGCGAGGAGCACAACCAACGCGCCCTCGACGATCTGTTGGCGCACATCACCGTCGCGCCGTACGCGCGCGTCGCCGTCTCGAAATCGGCGGTGACCGGCAAGACGGTCGTCTTCACCGGCACGCTGACACGCATCTCGCGCAACGAAGCCAAAGCTCAAGCCGAACGTCTCGGCGCCAAAGTCGCAGGTTCGGTGTCTAAAAAGACCGACTACGTGGTCGCTGGCGAAGACGCCGGATCGAAGCTCTCTAAAGCTCGTGAGCTGGGCGTGGCGGTGCTGTCGGAAGAAGAGTGGCTGCAGTTGGTGGGCGGTCAATCGATATGAGGACTGGCGAAGTGCGGCACATCGCGGCCAGCCAGGCGACCCGACCGCCGCCACCAGCAAAATTGATCTGCAGCCATTTCGTTGCGATACTGGGGCGACCGAAACATCTGACGATAGGAATGCCATGCGCATCGCGGTAGCCGGCTTCGAGCATGAAACGAATACGTTCGCGCCGCTGAGGGCGGACTACGAAGCGTTCGCTCAGCCGAAGAACTATCCCGGCCTCATCACCGGCGAGGCGATGATCGCCGGTCTGAAGGGTTTGAACCTGCCGTGCTCGGGCGCGATCGAGGTGCTGAAAGCGGCGGGCGCGGAGATCGTGCCGATCCTGTGGTGCATGGCGACGCCGTCGGCGCACGTGACCGCAGATGCATTCGATCGCATCACCTCGCAAATCGTCGACGGCCTTGTCGCCGCTGGCCCGCTCGACGGCATCCTCCTCGAACTGCACGGCGCGATGGTTGCCGAGAACGCCGACGATGGCGAAGGAGAAATTCTCGCGCGCGTACGACGCAAACTCGGCACCGATATTCCGATTGCGGTGCCACTCGACCTGCACGGCAACGTGACGCCCGCGATGATTGCCGGCGCCGATGTTCTCGATGCCTACCGTTACTATCCGCATATCGATTGCGCAGCGACAGGTGCACGCACCGCGCGCTTGCTGCTGGACATGATCGCAAAACGCCGAAAGCCTGCGAAGGCATTCCGGCAACTCGACTTCCTGATACCGATCAATGGCGCCTGCACCGACTTCGGTCCGGCGCGCGAGATCTATTTCGAGGTTATCCCGGCGATCGAGGCATCGACACCAGGACTGCTGTCGCTGTCGTTTCTGCCAGGGTTTCCGCTCGCTGATTTTTACGATGTGGGACCCAGTGTCATAGCCTATGCCGGGACGCAAGCGGTGGCCGATCACGCGGCAGACCGGCTGGCCGAAGCCGTGCTTCAGCGCGAAGCAGCATTCCTGCCGGAGTTCTATTACGCGCGCGATGCAGTTGCGAAGGCGCTGACACTTTCAAAGAGCGCGACCAAGCCGGTGGTGATCGCCGACACGCAAGATAATCCGGGTGGCGGCGGACCCGGCGACACGACCGGGCTGCTGCGCGAACTGATCGCCCAGCGCGCCACGGGTGCCGTCATTGGCGCTATGATCGATCCGGAGACGGCCGATCAGGCACTGGCGATCGGCGTCGGCGCGGTCGCGCGTTTTGCCATCGGCGGCAAGCGCAATCCGGGCGACCGGCCGGTGGAGGTCGAGGCCCGCGTAGTGGCCGCCAACCAGGGCTCGTGGACCGGGTCGGGTCCGATGAAGGCTGGCATGACCGTGAACCTCGGTACCGTCGCGTTGCTAGAGACGCTGGGCGAAGGCGTGCTGATCGCCGTCGCGTCGAAGCCAGCGCAAACGGTCGATCGCTCGATCTTCGTCCATCTTGGACTGGCGCCCGAGCGGCTACCGGTCATCGTGCTGAAAAGCTCGGTGCACTTCCGCGCCGACTTCACGCCGCTCGCTTCGCACATTCTTGTGGGTGTAGCTCCCGGGCCAGTCGCGATCGATCTCGAACCGCTACCGTTCACCAAGCTCCGCGCGGGCGTCCGGCGGATGCCATCCGCCGGCGCTTGATCGCGTTAGTTCGCTTCGATGTTGTTTTCGCGGACGACCGCACCCCAGCGCTGGACTTGGGTT
>JANOOW010000644.1:0-1954 GCA_031421555.1 Hyphomicrobiaceae bacterium
CCGGCCGCCGATCTCGCGCGCGGCCATCTGTAAAGCTGCAAACGCTGGCGGAAGACCGGCTTCGGCGAGGCTGGTCCAGGTGGCGAGCCCGCCGATCCGCAGCGCGTTATCAACAGTTTCGATCGCCCGCAATTCGTGCACCGCACTCAGGTCGAGGATCGTAGCGCCCGGTGTCGCGTAGGCCGGCTTGCCAACGCGCACCGGCCAGGAGTCGGTGCCGCCGGCCAGGACTTCGGCCCCCGCAGCCCGGCATTCGAGCGCATGGACAAGGGTGGCGGGCCGGACGTAAGTCGCCATGAGGTACTTTCGATGTGCGTCGCGCGCGCATGACGGGTGGTCGCCAGCAAGCGTCGCAAAGCCCCGTTCGCCTTGTCAAGAGTTGCGCGATAATCATGCGTTGGCGCAGCTTCCGGTTCGTGAGCATCGATTGAATGACGTTTGCATTTCCAGGGTCAAGACTGCGCGCGAAGCCGAACGTGGTCGCCGATTTTGTTATCGTCGGAGCGGGCTCGGCCGGCTGCGCGCTAGCCGCCAGGTTGTCCGAGGACGGCCGGTACCGGGTGGCAATCATCGAGCACGGCGGCAGCGATTTTGGACCTCTCATCGCGATGCCGGCCGCATTGTCGTACCCGCTCAACATGCGCCGCTACGACTGGGGGTATCGCACCGAGCCTGAACCTAATCTCAACGGCCGAACGATAAGCTGTCCGCGCGGCAAGGTGATCGGCGGCTCGTCCTCGATCAACGGCATGGTCTATGTGCGTGGTCATGCCCGCGACTTCGACGCTTGGGAAACGCTCGGTGCGAAGGGCTGGAGCGCACGCGATGTCGCGCCTTACTTCGACCAGCTGGAAACCGCTCACGGCGGCGAGCGAGGTATGCGCGGGACCAGTGGTCCCGTTCACGTGACGCGGGGCTCGATGACCAACCCGCTTTTCAAGGCGTTCATCGACGCCGGCATCGAAGCGGGCTTCCCGGCAACTCCGGACTACAACGGTAGCGATCAGGAGGGCTTCGGCCCGCTCGAACGGACAGTGTGGCAGGGGCGGCGCTGGTCGGCGGCGGATGCGTACTTGAAGCCGGCCCTCAAGCGGGAGAACGTTCAGCTGATCCGCGGTCTGGCCCGGCGCGTCGTGATCGAGGGGCGCCGGGCCACCGGCGTCGAAATTGCGCGCGGCGGCAAGGTCGAGATCATAGCGGCGCGGCGCGAGGTGATCATCGCGGCGTCCGCGATCAATTCGCCAAAGCTGCTGCTGCTTTCAGGCATAGGACCGGCCGACGATTTGAAAGCGCATGGCATCGAGGTAGTCACGGACCGGCAAGGCGTCGGCGCCAATCTACAGGATCATTTGGAGGTTTATATTCAGTACGTCTGCCGTCTACCGCTGTCTCTCAACGATAAACTGGGTCTGTTTTCAAAGGCACGGATCGGTCTCGAATGGTTGCTGCGGCGAACCGGCGACGGCGCGTCCAATCACTTCGAGGCGGGCGCATTTGTGCGCTCCTGCCCGCTAGCTGCCTACCCCAATGTGCAGCTGCATTTCTTGCCGGCGGCGATCCGCTACGACGGATACGCACCCATCAAAGGTCACGGCTTCCAAGTGCATGCCGGACCCATGCGATCGCTTTCACGCGGGACGGTGCGATTGAAATCAGCGAATGCTGCCGAAGCGCCGGCCATCCGGTTCAACTACATGGCTCACGATCAGGACTGGATCGATTTCCGCAACGTCGTGCGCCTGGTGCGCCGCGTCGTCGGGCAACCGGCATTCGAACCTTACCGGGGCAGGGAGATTTCGCCGGGCGCTGCAAGCCAAAGCGATGCCGAGATCGACGCTTTTCTGCGCGATCACATCGAGAGTGCCTACCATCCGTGCGGCACATGCCGCATGGGTGCTGCGGACGACGCGTCATCAGTGGTCGATCCGGATTGTCGCGTCGTCGGCGTCGGGGG
>JANOOW010000645.1:0-1797 GCA_031421555.1 Hyphomicrobiaceae bacterium
TGAACCAGGCACGCGTGCACGATTTCTACCTTGACGTCATGCGCAACTCGGCCAGTCGCCTTGAGCCGCACTATGCCCGACGCCTCGTCGACCTGTCGGTCGATACCGCCGCCACAGCCGGTTCGCACCCGGTGGCGGTCAAGCTTGAGCGGATCGATGCCGCGCACGAAGGTCACATCGAAACGGTCAAGGCCCGCTATGTCGTCGGTTGCGACGGTGCGCGCAGCACCGTGCGACAGTCGATCGGGCGCTCACTGCAAGGAGATTCGGCCAGCCAGGCCTGGGGCGTGATGGATGTCCTCGCCGTCACCGATTTCCCCGATATCAGGTTGAAGGCGCTCATCCAGTCCGCGCACGAAGGCAGCATCGTGCTGATCCCCCGCGAAGGCGGCTATATGGTCCGCCTCTACGTCGAACTCGACAAGCTCAACGACAACGAACGGGTTTCGGGCCGCAACATCACGATTGAACGGCTCATTGCCGCAGCGCAGCGGATACTTCATCCCTTTACGCTTGATGTGAAAGAAGTCGCCTGGTGGTCGGTCTACGAGATCGGCCAGCGCCTGTGTGACAAGTTCGACGACGTGCCGGATGAAGCACTCGCCCATCGCCTGCCGCACGTGTTCATCGCGGGCGATGCCTGTCATACGCACAGCCCGAAAGCCGGGCAGGGGATGAACGTGTCCATGCAGGACAGTTTCAACCTGGGCTGGAAGCTGGCGGCGGTTCTCCAGGGTCGGTGCTCGCCAGCGCTTCTGCATACGTATTCGGCGGAACGTCAGACGATTGCCAAGGAGCTGATTGACTTCGACCGTGAGTGGGCCCAGATGCTCAGTAAGCCACTCAAGTCCCCGGATAATCCTGGCGGCCTCGACCCTGCCGCTGTGCAGCAATATTTTGTTACGCACGGCCGCTACACGGCGGGGACTGCGACCAAGTATCGGCCGTCGCTGCTCGCCGCCGTGCCGGAGCATCAACATCTCGCCAAGGGTCTGGTGATCGGTACGCGGTTGCATTCGGCACCGGTGATCCGCCTAGCCGATGCTAAGCCGATGCGCTTGGGCGATACGACCAAGGCTGACGGTCGCTGGCGCCTCTTTGCCTTTAGTGACCGATCAGATCCTACGGCCTCGTCTTCGCGCATCAGATCGCTGTGCGATTTTCTTGCCGAGTCGCCGAAGTCTTCGGTCAGGAAATACACTCCGGCCGCGGCTGACATCGACTCGGTGATCGACGTCCGAGCGGTGTTCCAGCAAGGTCATCGCGAGTTGAAGCTTGAGGCGATGCCCGCTCTCTTGTTGCCCGGCAAAGGCCGCTACCGATTGCGCGACTACGAGAAAATGTTCTGCCCGGACCTCAAAGGCGGCACCGACATCTTCGATCTGCGCGGTATCGACCGTGATCACGGCTGCATCGTCGTCGTCCGCCCCGACCAGTACGTCGCCCACGTCCTGCCCCTCGACGCCTACGATGATCTCTCAGCCTTCTTCGACGCCTTCATGCGTCGCCAAAGTTGAGTGTGCTTGGATTGGCAAAAGCGGTGATCGTGTTCGGAGAAACAAGCAGCCATGCCGGTCCCCCATCCTATCTTCGATCCACCGTTCAACATCGTCCGGAGCAGCCACGTCACGCTTGGTGTGACGGACCTCGATCGTAGCCGGGCGTTCTACGAGGGCACACTCGGCTTGCATGTTGAGGATGCGACGCCCGACGCGATCTATCTGCGTGGCATGGAGGAACGCCAGCATCACTCGGTCGTCCTGGAAAAGTCAGATACCCCCGTCGCCTATCATCTTG
>JANOOW010000646.1:0-1943 GCA_031421555.1 Hyphomicrobiaceae bacterium
CCGAAGTGATCGCGGGCGAGAACAAGATCGTCACGGCAGGCGGTATCGACAGCCACATCCATCTGATCTGTCCGCAGCAGGTCGAGGACGCGCTGATGTCCGGCCTGACGTCGATGCTGGGTGGCGGCACCGGGCCGTCAGCTGGCACATCCGCCACCACCTGTACGCCCGGGCCGTGGCATCTCGAAATGATGCTGAAGGCCGCTGACGGATTACCGATCAACCTCGGCTTCGCCGGCAAGGGCAACGCCTCGAAACCGGCGGCACTCGTCGAGATGATCAAGGCCGGCGCGTGCGCGTTAAAGCTGCACGAGGACTGGGGTACAACGCCAGCCGCCATCGATAACTGCCTGTCGGTCGCCGACGACCATGACGTGCAGGTGATGATCCACTCCGACACATTGAACGAAAGCGGCTTCGTCGAGGACACCATCTGCGCTTTCAAAGGCCGGACCATTCACGCCTTCCACACCGAGGGCGCGGGTGGCGGCCACGCGCCGGATATCATGAAGGTGGCGGGGCTGCCGTACGTGCTGCCGTCGTCGACCAATCCGACGCGGCCTTTCACGGTCAACACGCTCGATGAACATCTCGACATGCTGATGGTGTGCCACCACCTCGATCCGTCGATCCCGGAAGATCTAGCGTTCGCGGAAAGCCGCATCCGCAAGGACACGATCGCGGCCGAGGATATCCTGCACGACATGGGGGCGCTGTCGATGATGTCGTCTGACAGTCAGGCGATGGGGCGCATCGGCGAAGTCATCGCGCGAACATGGCAGACAGCGCACAAGATGAAGGTGCAGCGTGGCGCGCTCAACCAGGACAAGGGCACCGGCAATGATAATTTTCGGGTGAAGCGCTACATCGCAAAGTACACGATCAATCCGGCTATCGCGCACGGGGTGTCGAAACACATCGGTTCCGTGGAAGCTGGCAAGATGGCCGATCTGGTGCTGTGGGTACCGGCCTTCTTCGGCACCAAACCGGCGATGATCATCAAGGGCGGCATGATCATCGCGGCGCCGATGGGCGATCCGAATGCCTCGATCCCGACGCCACAGCCGGTGCACTATCGACCGATGTTCGGCGCGTTCGGCAAGGCGCTTGCGGCGACGTCGGTGGTGTTCACGTCGCAAGCCGCGATCGACGGAAAGTTGGCCCGGCGCGTTGGTATAGAGAAGCGGCTTGTTGCGGTTGAGAACACGCGGGGCGGCATCTCGAAGAAAAGCATGATCCACAACGATGCCACGCCCGATATCGAGATCGATCCCGAAACCTACCGTGTTACGGCAGATGTCGAGCTGCTGGTCTGCGAACCCGCCAGAGAACTGCCCATGGCACAGCGGTATTTCATGTTTTGAGGGGACGCGGTGAAAACGATCATATTCACCTATCGGGCGTCGAAGGGACTAGATCGACTCCCCGACGATATACAGAAGCGCGTGACGGATGCGTTGGTCGAATACGCAATGCATGGCAATGGCGACATCAAGCAATTGTCCGGGCGGCCTGGATATAGATTGCGTGTCGGTAGCTATCGGGTGATCTTCAGCGAAGATCAGACTACAATACTGGCAATCTATATCGGGACGCGTAGTACGGACACCTATAAGCGTAACTAGAGAGCAGCCCTATGGACGAACCACAGATTATCAAGACCCCAGCAGGGGGAGAGCTCGTTGTCTTGACCCGGCAGGACTACGACAACTTATTGCACGAACTCGCCGAGGCGAAGGAAGACCTTTCAGACATTTTAACTTACGACGAGTGTATAACCGAACTCGCCGCCTCCAAGGCACCCTACCTGCCTGCCGAGGTTTCGCCTTATCTGCTCAAGGGTCACAGCCGGGTGGCTGCCTTCCGCCAGTGGCGCGGTCTATCACTCGGTGACATGGCAAAGGCTTCTGCTATTAGCGAGGCGCTCTTGGTTGACATTGAGG
>JANOOW010000647.1:0-4896 GCA_031421555.1 Hyphomicrobiaceae bacterium
TACGGTCGCGTTTGTCGGCATCGAAGCCCGGCCGGTCCATGTCGAAGTGCGGATCACCCCTGGCAAGCATGTGTTTGCGGTCGTAGGGCTACCGGACAAGGCAGTCGCCGAAAGCCGGGAGCGCGTCCGCAACGCGCTGCACGCGATCGGTCTCGGCCTCCCGTGGACGCGGTTGACGGTCAATCTCGCACCGGGCGATCTACCGAAAGAAGGTAGTCACTTCGACCTTCCGATCGCACTTGCAATGATGGTCGCGATGGGTGCCATTTCGCCGGATGCGGTAGAGGGGTTCGTTGCCATCGGCGAATTGCAACTCGACGGCCATCTACGCGCGGTGCCAGGCGCGCTCCCGGCCGCCGTCGGCGCCAACGCGATGGGTAAGGGTCTAATCTGTCCGGAGGCGTGCGGTGCCGAAGCCGCTTGGGCCGACGAGAATATGAATGTTATCGCTGCGCCGCATCTGGTCTCGCTGATCAATCATTTCCGCGGCACGCAAACGCTGCGCCGTCCCGTGGCCGCGCTAGACCGTGATGCCGCGACCAATCTTCCGGATCTGCGCGACGTCAGGGGGCAGGAGTTGGCCAAGCGCACGCTTGAAGTGGCGGCAGCTGGCGGGCACAACCTGCTGATGATCGGGCCTCCTGGATCAGGCAAATCGATGCTGGCCGCGCGGCTACCGTCGATCCTGCCGCCGCTCGACCCTTCAGAGATGCTGGAAGTTTCTATGGTGCACTCACTCGCCGGCGAGCTCATGGGTGGTAAGCTGCGCATCGACCGGCCGTTTCGGTCGCCGCACCATTCCGCGAGCATGGCCGCACTGGTGGGCGGCGGCTCCCGCCCCAAACCGGGGGAGGTCTCGCTCGCGCACTTGGGCGTGCTTTTTCTCGATGAACTGCCGGAGTTCGTGCCGCAAGTGCTCGACAGTTTGCGGCAACCGCTGGAGTCCGGCGAGGTCGTAATAGCTCGTGCCAATCATCGCATCACCTATCCATCGAGGATCCAGCTTGTGGCGGCGATGAACCCCTGCAAATGCGGTGGTGGCGCCCCTGGACAGGCATGCAAGCGGGGGCCGAAGTGTGCGGCCGAATACCAAGGGCGCATCTCAGGCCCACTGCTCGACCGCATCGATCTACAAATCGAAGTGCCGGCGGTGTCGGCGTTAGACCTGGTTCTGCCGGCACCAAAAGAGGGCAGCACCGAAGTGCGGGCGCGAGTTATCGCCGCCCGCGAGCGGCAGCGCGATCGCCTGCACGCGCTGGGTGTCAAAAATGTGCGCACCAACGCGGAAACGTCCGGGCAACTGCTGGAAGACATCGCCAAACTTGATACCGAGGGCCAGGCTTTGCTCGTGCAAGCGTCGCAGGCGCTGATGCTTACCGCGCGCGGTTTTCACCGGACTCTGAAGGTTGCCCGTACGTTGGCGGATCTCGACGGGGAGGTGAACGTTGGCCGCATGCATGTCGCCGAAGCGCTGAGTTACCGGGCCGAGACGCTGCGGCGACAGCGGGTGGCTGCGTGAGGCCTACCTATCGTCGTGGACGCAAAGTCACAAACCCGGCAGCCGCTGCTTACGGGGCGTTAACGCCGTGGCATGTTTTACGGTCTAGAGGTCGGTTTAACGGGTCTGACACGGAGTTTTTCGAGGGTGGTACTAGACGTTCGATCACGGATGACCATATGTAATAAATCTCTCGCGCACGGCCGCTAGGGCAATTGATAAAATCAATGACCAGTTATTGGGAAACATCAGGGACATGATGAAGAAATTCTCCTACGCCATACTTGGCGCTGCAGCGGCGCTCGCTATGACGATCGAAGTTTCCGACGCGCGGCCGGGCGGTGGCCGGACCGTTGGATCGCGTGGCGCCAATACTACGAACCCGGCTCCACCCACGACGACGGCGCCACGGGCCGCAGCACCCGTTCAGCAGGCGCAGCCTGGTTCCCAGGTTGCCGGCCAGAGCGCAGCTCGCCCCGGTGCGGCTGCGGCCGCCCCCGCGCGCAGCGGCTTCGGCTCCATGCTGATGGGCGGCCTGCTCGGCGCTGGTTTGTTCGGTCTGCTATCGGGTAGCGGGCTTTTCAGCGGTCTTGGTTCACTCGCCGGTTTGCTCGGCTTCGTCGTCCAGATGGCGCTGATCGGCGGGCTCGTCTATCTCGGCATGATGTTCTTCCGCCGCCGCAATCAGCCAGCGATGGCTTCGGCCCAAGCATCGTCGAGCGCCACGCATCGTCAGACGCAAGAATTCGCTCGTCAGGGTGCGCAAGTTGGTGGCGGTACACCCGCTCTCGCCAAGCTGAATATCTCAGCGGACGACTTCAGCTCGTTTGAACGCTTGCTCGGTAACATCCAGTCGGCCTATGGCCGCCAGGATAAGAGCGCGCTGCGCGCTTTGACGACGGCCCAGATGCTGAACTATTTTGATGACGAACTTTCGGCGAATGCCGAGAAGGGCGTGGTCAACCGCATCTCCGACGTGAAACTTCTGGAGGGTGATTTGTCCGAAGCGTGGGGTGAGGCAGATGCCGAATACGCGTCCGTTGCGATGCGTTACGCGATCAAGGATACCACGGTCGAACAGGCGTCTGGCCGCGAAGTCGCACAAGGCCCCGGGGAAGTAACCGAGGTCTGGACATTCCGCCGCAACCCGGGCGCTAACGCCATGTCATGGAAGTTGTCGGCTATTCAACAGGTTTGATCGCCGGGGCTAGGACTGACTAATTTTAAGGCGGCGTACCGGTGGGTATCGCCGCCTTTCGTTCTTTTTGGGTGCGTTGATCCGATCGGCAAGCGATCTAAAGAATGAACTTCGATAGATCAGCGTTCTTTGCCAAATCTCCCACGCGGTCCATGACATAGCTCGCATTTATCTCGACAAGCTGACCCGGCTTGTCGGATGCTTCGAACGAGATTTCATCGAGCACCCGCTCGATCACGGTTTGCAACCGCCGCGCGCCGATGTTCTCGACGGTCGAGTTCACTTGTACGGCGATGTCGGCAAACGCGTCGATCGCATCGCCGGTAAATTGCAGCGTCACGCCCTCGGTCTGCATCAGCGCCACGTACTGTTTGATCAGGCTGGCCTCGGGTTCGGTTAGAATGCGCCGCAGATCCTCCCTGTCGAGTGGCTTGAGTTCGACGCGGATCGGCAGGCGGCCCTGCAACTCTGGTAGCAGGTCGGACGGCTTCGAAACGTGGAACGCGCCTGAGGCGATGAACAGGATGTGGTCGGTTTTCACCGGCCCGTGCTTGGTCGATACCGTTGTGCCCTCGATGAGCGGCAACAGATCGCGCTGCACGCCTTCGCGGCTGACATCGGCACCAGCGCGCCCGGCGTCGCTGCGTGAGCAAATCTTGTCGATCTCGTCGAGGAAGACGATGCCGTTGTCCTCGACAGACCGCAGGGCCTCGGTGGTGATCTGATCGCTGTCGAGCAGTTTGTCGCTTTCCTCGGCGATCAGCACGGCGTAGCTGTCCTTTACCGTCACGCGCCGCGGCTTCGCCGAACCGCCGCCCAAGGCCTTGCCAAGCATTTCACCGATGTTGATCATCCCGACCGACGATCCCGGCTGACCTGGCAGCTCGAACATCGGCATGCCGCCGCCTTTGCTGTCCGAGACTTTGATCTCGATGTCCTTGTCGCCCAATTCGTTGTTGCGCAGGCGGCGGCGGAAGCTTTCGCGCGTCGCCGCCTGCGCGCCTTCGCCGACAAGCGCATCGAGCACGCGCTCCTCGGCGGCTTTTTCGGCGCGTGCCTTTACTTCGCGGCGCTTGGCCTCTCGCACCAGATTGATGCCGATTTCCACGAGGTCGCGGATGATGCTGTCGACGTCGCGGCCGACGTAGCCGACCTCGGTGAACTTCGTCGCCTCGATCTTGATGAAGGGCGCACCGGCAAGCTTCGCCAGGCGCCGGGAAATTTCAGTTTTGCCAACGCCGGTTGGCCCTATCATCAATATGTTCTTTGGCAGAACTTCCTCGCGCAAATCGCCCGTCAGCTGCTGGCGCCGCCACCGGTTGCGCAAGGCGATGGCGACGGCACGCTTGGCATCGGTCTGACCGACGATGTAACGATCGAGTTCCGAGACGATCTCACGCGGCGAAAAGTTGGTCATTGGCTACGGTCTCCGCGTGGAAAGAATACGACGCCTACAAGTGCTGGAACACGGCAACGCCAAGACCGGGAGCCCCAGCGTCTACATATATGGTGCGGACGGCGGGACTTGAACCCGCACGACCTTTTGGGCCAACGGATTTTAAGTCCGTTGCGTCTACCGATTTCGCCACGTCCGCATGAAGGCTGCCGCGGGTGTGTAGCGGGTTGCAGTAGCGCGCGCTAGAGGCCGCACCAGCGTGTTCGCATGTCAAAGCCCTAGTACCAAGCCAAGCGGTGACCGGAGGTGGGTGATCTTTCAATTCTCGCACACGCTCACACCTGACAACCGCCATGACATCGGTTAGAACGCCGTTGACCTCATTTTCACTCATTAACCTCACAACGGCGAACGGAGACGCACCATGGCGAAAGTTGCTTGGATCGGGCTTGGCGTAATGGGCTATCCGATGGCGGGGCACCTCGCCAAGAAGGGTGGCCACGACTTGACGGTCTACAACCGCAGCGCCGCCAAGGGTGACGCCTGGGTCAAGGAATACGGGACGGGACGCACCGCCGGCACACCCGCTGAAGCCGCCCAAGATGCCGACTTTGTATTTTGCTGCGTTGGCAACGACAAGGACCTGCGCGCGGTCACGATCGGCAAGGACGGCGCGTTCTCCGGCGTGAAGAAAGGTGCGATCTTCATCGATAATACGACGGCGTCGGCCGACGTCGCTCGCGAACTCGATGCCGCGGCGACCGCTGGCGGGTTCGGCTTTCTCGATGCGCCCGTTTCGGGCGG
>JANOOW010000648.1:0-5241 GCA_031421555.1 Hyphomicrobiaceae bacterium
TCTCCATGGGGGAGGGATCAGCGGTCGCACTTACAGGCTCTGCCGGTGCCTCGATCGGCGCTCGCGCAACGCCACTCGCCGTTTCGACAGCTGGTGCTTCTGGCAAAGGTGGCGGCACGGCCGCCATCTTCATTTGCGGCACCGGCGCTTTGGCGGGCAGCGCTGCGACGGGCCGGCTGGCCTTCGCTAAAGCAGGCGCAGCCGGTTGGGTGACCGCAGGTGGCGATGCCGTCGCGACCTTTGGCGGCTTTATCAGCTTCGGGCGTGCAATGAGCACGGGCGCGGGCTTGCGGGTTTTTTTCGCCGATGCCTTGAGCAGTGACCGGGTCAGTACTAGCCGCATCGTGGCGTTGCGCGTGCCAGCGGTTGCACCACCAAATACAGCTGCAACGATGTGCTTCTCGCCGCGGCGTAAGGACGTCACAACGTTGAACCCTGACATCCGCGTGTAGCCGGTCTTGATCCCGTCGATGCCTTCGAAGGTGCCGAGCAGCGTGTTGTGGTTCCTGTGCGTCGCGCCGTTGTAGGCGAAGGCCCGCGTTGCAAACAATGGATAGTACTTGGGGAAGTCGTCCTGCAGACGCAGCGCCAACGTCAGCATGTCGCGTGCCGTCGTCACTTGGCCGCTATCGGGAAGGCCGGATGCGTTGCGGAATGTGGTATTGCGCATGCCAAGGCTTCGAGCTTTTTGCGTCATCAGCTCGGCGAATTTGGCTTCGGTTCCACCGATGGCTTCAGCCAGCACGATCGACATATCGTTGGCCGATTTCGTGATCAACGCCTTGACGGCATCCATTACTGCGATTTGCTCGCCCGGTTCCAGATCGAGCTTGGTCGGCGCGGCGGAGGCTGCCTCTTGCGACACCTTGAGCTTGGTTGCCGGCATCAGCCGCCCGGCCTCGAGCTGTTCGAAGACCATGTAGATCGTCATCATCTTGGTCAAAGATGCGGGATGGCGAAGTTCGTCGGCGCTCTCCGCGTGCAAAGTCTCGCCGGTGTTCGCGTCGATCGCCATTGCCGCGTGCCGCGACCCGGCTAATGCGGCATCGGCGCACGTGAAAGCCATGATGCAGCAAACCCAGAGACTGGAGATCCACCGGCGATACGCCCGTGGCGATCCCGCGTACGCAGCAATTTCGGCCTCTATTCCACGCGACGGCATCTTGGATCTCACATCGGAACGGCAGAATATCGGCAGCCGCGCCCTCACTTCTCTGTGTGACCTGTTCAAACGACCGATTTACGGCGGCAATTCGACAGGCTAAGCCACATTTGAAGCAACTCATCATCTCACATAGCGAAGTTACTGTAACTTTAGCTGCATTGCGGTAAATAAAGATGTTCAATCAATCGAGATTTTTTGTTTCTTATTGGGATAATAAGAATCACTTTGCGTTAAATGTTTTGTAGATCTGGAGCTAAAATATCAAATGTTGTCAAATACCCAACTCCAGGGCGCTTAATTTAATCAATAACGCAGATGGGTTTCAGGACCTAACGATCAGAACGACCAGCCAGCCAAGATCTTTTTAAGTCATCAAGCTATTGTTAGTACGACGAAAATTAGCTAAATCAATCGAAATTGTAAGGGCGGGCAAATTAGTACATCGCCTGTTTGTTCTGACTTTACATAAAAATGTCGCCGAAGGTTTTACACCCAGTTACATCGGAGTTCGTAATCTCTCAACACTTCGAATTTACCAATGGAGGTTGGGCATGGGATTGACTTCGAACCAGGGTGAGCAGGTTGCTCCGGACCTGGGAATAACAATGACAGGCACGTCGCGGGCAGACGATATCCGCGGATTGATCGGGAACGACTGGATTAGCGGCCAGGGCGGCGACGACATTATCAATGCGCTAATGGGCAATGACGTCGTCTACGGCCGCACGGGCAACGATGCATTGCGCGGCGGACGCGGCGAAGACGGGCTACTGGGCGGTAAGGGCATCGATCACATAACCGGTGGGGAGGGGCGCGATCTGCTAATCGGTAATTCGTCGGATGACGTTATAACCGGCGGCAAAGGCGACGACATGCTGTTTGGTGGCACGGATAACGACACCCTATACGGCAACTCGGGCGACGACCGGATGTTTGGTGGCCGTGGCAACGATGTTTTGTTCGGAGGAACAGGCCATGACGACCTAGCCGGCGGTTCGGGCAATGACGAGCTAAATGGTGGTAAGGGAGACGATCGGCTGGTGGGCGGATCCGGCGACGACATGTTGCACGGCGGTTCTGGCGACGACGCGCTGTTCGGCGATTCGGGTCGCGACATCATGGTCGGCGGTGCGGGGAACGATTTACTTTTCGGTGGCGCCGGCAATGACATCCTGCGCGGCGACAGCGGCGACGACGTCATGACCGGTGGTCGTGGTGCTGACACGTTCGACTTCTCGCTGGCGGCAAAAGGCATGGATACCATCACCGACTTCCATATCGGCGACGATCACTTGAACTTCGCCGGGCGCGGCCTGGATATGGCGCATTTGGCCATCACCGGCACCGATCACGGTGCCTACATCACGATCGGCACGCAGACGATCGTGCTTACCGGCGTTCACGCAGCCGACTTGACCGCTGACCTGTTCGTGTTCTGACGCGGCGAAAATGCGATCCCGCGCCAGCTATGCAGTGGCGTGGGATCGTCTTCAGTCCACCGATCCGAGAAGGCGGGCGACACTGTGAAAGAACGCTTCTGGGCCGGTGTAACCACTGATGCGGCCGGTTTCCTCGCCCTGGCGCATCAGAACGATGGTCGGTACGATCGTCACCGCGGCCGACAATTTCAATTTTTCTGCCGCTGGATCATTGAGATCGACAAACCGGATTGGCAGTTCGCTGCCTCGCTTTGATTTCTGGTAGCCCGGCAGGACATCGCGCCGGAAAATATTACAGTAGATACAGTTCGGCACTTCTAGAACGACCAACTCCTGAACTTCGACAGAAGGTTTCGCGGTAGCGGGATCGTGCGCCGCGCGCCCGGACTGCGATAGCATCAAGGCCGACAGAGCCAAAGCGACGGCTACACTCGATGAACGATGTGACACGCTAAACTCCACGATCAGTACTCCTGATGCGGAGAAGCTTACGGTATGGCGATCGAAGCGCAACCGCATCGTTTACGACTGGTTAAGTACACCGCTAGATCGGCGACGCGCCGCGAAGGCTGGCGAGGAAGAACAATATCCCCAAAATCATGACGCATGCCGATCCACCGATCGCTGCAACCTTTTGGACGCTTGCAGCCCACGGACTATCAGCGCCACCGGCAACCCGTGCCGCTAGATCGCGGGACCAAACGGCCATGGCGGCCAGCAGGGACACAGTGATCGCCGTGCCGATCGCCATCGTGAAGGTGGCAAACACGCCAGCCCACACGATGCCTAGGCTTAGGCTCAACAGCAAAACGCCGATCGCGCCGGTGCAAGGGCGGATGCCGATCGAAAACGCCAGAGACCACGCGTGCCGCCAGTTCCAAGCGCCCTGCAACTGATCGGGCGTGGCCACATGCGTGTGGCCGCAATGCTCGTCGTGGACGTGGGCCGCTTCCTCATTGTGTGAGCACGTTGGGCCGTGCACGTGCGGTGCGTGATCACGAGCGTCGTGGCGGTGTGCATGCGCATGATCCGTCGGCGAAGCAACGCCCGTGCGTAGCTGCCCCCACAAAAGCCAGCCGCCGAGAAGTGCGATCAAGCCCCAGCTCACCGTTTCCAGCCAAGCTTCGGCAGACTTTATCTGGATGCTGGTCGCCTTGAAAATCAGCGCGACGGTACCGACGACGGCAATCGCCGACAAAGCCTGAATAATTGCCGCCATGAACGACAACAGAACGCCGCGCCGCACGGTCTTTTCGTTGGCGAGGGCGTAGGCCGAGATCACGAACTTGCCGTGGCCCGGCCCAACAGCATGCAGAACACCATAAAGAAAACTCAGTAATCCCAGGACGAGGGCGGCATTGAGCGAGCCGAGAGCTTTCAGATCCCGCAGGGCTGCCGTCATGCCGCCGGTCATCTCGCGCTGACCATCGAGCACGAAGCTCCAGGCCGGGGCGAACACGCCGGGGAAGGCGCTCAGAATCAAGTATACAGCTCCTGCGAGAACCGCGACGACAGCGGCGACAATTAGTGCGCGGCCAACGGGGCTTTGAGCCGCCGGCCGGGTCGCCGCTGAAGCTGCAGCATGAACGTGCTGATGCGTCATGGCTTGGCACACACGACGCTGACAGTCTTGGCCGCGCCCAGTGCCATGGGCTGTGATCCAGCAGACGGGCTATTCATCTGTATCGAAAACGAATCCGTCAGACGTTGCACGTCGGCATCCTGTTTCGACGCGCCGGTCTCGATTTTGCAGCCTGGAGGAGCGCCGGCTCCCAATGCCGCTCCCTTGCTGCTGGCAAGGTCGAACCAAATCCAGAAGCCGGGATCGTTAACCGAGTACTCGAAGCCTTCTGCCTCGGCGAGCACCGGCTGTTTCAAAGGTAACGTGAATTCGAGGGCGAGCACCTTGACGGCATCGGCAGCCTTCGCGCCGTCACCCGTCATGCGCTTCACGAGTTTGGACCAAAAGCTCGGCTGATCAGCTGAAGCGGCTGGCGCAGCCAGACTTGCGGCGGGCGCACCATCGGGCGGGATTGGCCTGCCCGGCCCGGGCGGTTCGGCGATTACAACGTGATCGAGCCAATAGTCTTTCGGCGCTTCGAAAGCGAGGCGCTGGGTTCCGAGTTTGGCGAACGTGAAGTAGTCCATCGCGGCGAGGCCTTCGACGTTGACCTTGGCAAGATCGGCCAACTCCTTACGATCGTAGATACCGTCGTTATTGGTATCGAGACCTTCGATCGCCATGGTGGTGTAGAATTCGTCGAATAGCCAACGTTGGCGTAGACCGGAGATCGTTCCCTTATCGTAGAGAACGGTTGTCTCGACCGTTACATATACGTGCGGGTGGGCGGATGCGAGGCGTGCATCGCCGATCGCCAATGCTGCGGCCAACACAGCTGATGCTAATGTGGTTTTCGGCGTCATCATGGTTTGGCAGCTTTGGTTGGAAGCAGAGGGCGCGTAGGCTGCGTGCGCCGGTACTTCGGTTGCCTCGATCACGCCCACGGTCTAGCGCGTTCATCGCATTCTACCAAGCTGAGGAATGTAGCAGCATTGCGGCTCGACCCAAGCGCTATTGACGTAATGTTATAACATCTGTTTATTGCAGCATCCAGCATCCAGCATCCAGCATCCAGC
>JANOOW010000649.1:0-2304 GCA_031421555.1 Hyphomicrobiaceae bacterium
GCCGCATGTAGCCTGCGCGCATTGGTATATTGGCGCGCAGTGCGAAAACGCGCCCAGCGAATGCTATCGCGACCGGATTGTAAAGCATTCCGGTGCGCATTCGGTCTCCGACATCGGATTCAACGCCCAAGGCCCGAATGAATTGTTGCTCCGCCCATTCGCGCTTGTCGGCGCGCAGTTGGGGACCACCGTCACGCATTGCGATCATCGCCGCGCCAACCACCGCTTGATCCAACTCCTCTGGAATAACTCCTGCTAAGCATTTCTCGTCGGCCCACAACTGCAACGTCGCAGCCAATTCGGCGGACGATTTTTCGGGATGGTCGATCAACAAACTGATCTGGGTCGTGTACGAAAGGTGCATATTGTTTGTCGCGACCTTCGCTTGCATTGGTTCGAAGTGAGCGAGTTCGTCGAGTGGCCGGTTGTAACATCGTTGATCACATCGATGACGTTATCGCACTTCTCGATTCGCTCGTGCCCCCACGTTTCGAGCGCCATCAACGCGGAGGTAACAGAATAGTAGTGGCTGTGTTCGGACCAGGCGTAGGTTCGCACCCATGGAAATCTTCTCGGTCCCGTCGGCATTTCCACGACGAGCGCGTCCTCGCCCGCGTCCATGCTTTCAGTATCATGGGCGACAACATCATCGATAAGATCGCGGATGAGCTTAAGTCCAACCTTCGGGGCGTGTTTAAGCAGATCGTAGAACGGCCCTTGAGACGGCGCAGCGGGCAGGAAATCCTTGTCAGTGTGCGCCAGTGCCTCGTCTGCAAAAGGGGAACGCCGCCGACTTGGAAGTCCATTGTCGTCGTCATCCTCTACTTCCGGCTTGCGCAAGTAATCGAGCGTAACGGCCGCCAGCTCTTCTGGCGCCGCTTGCGCCAAGGATCCGCGCGTCTCCATCAATGCGCAGTAGATACTCTCCTTCCGCTTCAGCTTCTGTACATGTGCAAGGTATGCTTTCGCTGCTTCGGGCGAACGGATTGCGAACAGCGCGAGATAAAGTCGGGCATTCTCTTCAAAGCGCTTCAGCTGCTCGCCCGTGAGTGCACTGGAAAACGGCACGGGCCGGCCCTTGCGTTCGCGCCAATCCTCCCAGTCGTGTGCTAGTTCGATCTCTGTCAGCCAAAGTTTGAACTGCGCGACAATGAGCGGTGTCAAGCGGTCTTCGGGAAAGAACAAGCCTAAGGCGCACCACCCAACGTATAGCTCCGCGACTTCGGGAATCGCTTTCGGCGGAAGATCCGCGCTTCGCGTCAGCAACCACATCACGAGATGTGGCCATGCAGGCCCGTCGGGAATATTGAGGGTCGCGGGGATTGGTGACGGTTCTGCGCCGAGCCATAACAGATCACGCGCCGGACGCACATCGACGGCGAGCATAATCGGAATGAGTTCACGTAGGAGCGCGGCATCGTCGGCCAGCAATGTCTCTCCCATTGTCGAAATCGAATGCCGTGTCACCTCGGAGTGAATGATCGCGAGCAGCATTGCCCGCCTCCAAATTGGATGCGAGCCGTTGCACGACACGACTTCGAGCATTTTCCGCCATGCTGTTGGATCGGCGACGGTTTCGATGCGCACGCGCGCGGCCAGTTCAAGGCCGCGCAATTGCGCAGGTGAGCCCATTGATGCGAGCGGCAACTCGCTGAGCTTCTCCGGCGTGGCGGTCAATACGCCAGCCACCGCCCAGTCGCGAAGCACATCGTGGCGGAAGGCGACTCGGTCGTTTCCGAAATCGCTGGTACTGTCGATCCCAACCAACATTCAAAAGGGGCAGCCAATCACCAGATTCGCCTCGCATGATGTCGTTTATCGGGAGTGGCGGAAGGCATGTCATTCTGAATTTCGACAATGCCTATCGGAGTCCTTTCACTCAGACTCGAGTTTTTATCGCCGCAAACTCTTACCAAGGTCCGAGAGGATCGGGCAGTCTGGCCGGTGATCTCCATGGCAGCAATCGGCCAAATGTTTCAGCGTGTCACGTAGCCCACGCAAGTGCGAGATCTTCTCGTCGAGTTCGGCGACATGTGCGAGCGCAATTGCCTTGACGTCCTTGCTGGGTCTTGAATGATCGGTCCAGAGCGCCAGCAGTGCCGCGATCTGGTCCATGGAGAAACCGAAGTCGCGAGAGCGCCTGACAAATTGTAGCCGATGGATATCGGTGCTATCGTAATTGCGGTATCCTGCCTGACTGCGCCGGGCGGCGGGAAGCAATCCAATGCTCTCGTAGTAGCGGATCATCTTCGCTGTAACGCCTGACGCAGCAGCTGCTTCGCTGATGTTCACGACTGCCTCCAA